>DASXTY010000056.1:0-6197 GCA_036505155.1 Polyangiaceae bacterium
CTCCGCTTTGCCGCCCCCTTCGATAATCAGGCCCACCGTCTGCCGCGCCGCCGCCTCGTTGCTGGAAAAGCCCACCACAACCCGCGCCCCCTGACGCGCGAGCGCCAGTGCCGTCGCCCGACCGATGCCGCGCGAGCCCCCGGTGACCAGGGCCACCTTATTACTGAGGTCGAACATTGGGGAGTCGAGAGTTGAGCGAACAAGCTTGCCGCGAAAGCTGACCCGCCCCGACTTGGGGAGAGCCCGGCGTGTTTAGCACGCCGAACCCGGCGGGCGCGGGAAATCGGCCTGTCCTGCCCATTCCCAGGCCTCGGTCGGCGTGCTGGGCAGAGGGCCGTACCTGGGACACGGGTGAATTTGCCTGTTTCCGGCATGCTGAAGCAGGCTATCGATGGCGGTTGATGCTAAGGGCAGCGTGGCGCGAGGACTCGAGACGGCGACGCCTGCTGGTGGCCGCGGGCATTTACCTCTTCACCAGCTCCGTTTACTTCGCCCTAGCCCCAAGAGCGCTGCTTTTAGCCCACACGCCGTGGAATCACTATGCCCTGCTCGCCGACAACTGGCTCCACGGGCGTTTGGACTTGGGGGGATCGCCTCCGGAGTACGCCGGGCGCAACGACTTCAGCTCCTTCGGCGGAAAATGGTACGTCACCTTTCCCCCGTTTCCCGCGCTGCTGCTTTTGCCGCTGGTCAAGATTGCCGGCTCTCCAGAGCGAATGCGGGACGGCCAATTCTTCTTGTGGCTCGCCGGCATCGGTCCCGCGGTTGTCTTTCTTGGACTCGAAAAGTTACGGCGGACCGGGCGCGCGGAGCACGGCGTCCAAACCAACGCAGCGCTCTCGCTGCTGTTTGCCTTCGGAACCGTTTACTTCTTCACCGCGGAGCAGGGCACGGTTTGGTATGCCGCGCACGTGGTGGGGGTTTCGCTGACCGCGCTCTATTTGCTCTTTGCATTGGACGCGGAGCGGCCTTTTTTGGCGGGAGCCATGCTGGCGCTCGGTTTCATGACGCGACCGCCGCTGCTCTTTGCGGTGCCGCTGTTTGCTCTCGAAGCATGGCGCAAGGCGGCTACCCGAAGAACCTCCCCCAAGCCGAATGAACCGCCGACTTTACCGCTCAACCTCCGCGCCCTCCTGACTTCGCTACAAAGAAATTGGGCCAGCGTCGACCAGCGCAGGCTGCTCAAGCTCTACGCTGCGTTCAGCGCTCCGCTTCTCGCCTGCTGGGTGGTTGCGGGATGGATGAATGCGGCACGTTTCGGTAATCCCTTCGATTTCGGCTATCGGCACCTGGTCGTAACCTGGACTCCGCGAATGCAGAAATGGGGACTCTTCGATTACCACTATCTCGCCAAGAATCTGGGCGTGCTCTTGACCGATCTTCCGTGGCGCACCCCGCACGCTCCGGCACCGTTTCAGATCAACTCACATGGGTTGCCGCTCTGGTTTACGACCCCCGTGTTCTTGTGCCTGCTCTGGCCACGCCGTGTTTCTCCATTGCACCCCGCCTTATGGGCAACCGTGGCTCTGGTGGCGGTTCCCACACTTTTTTACCAGAACACCGGCTGGGTTCAGTTCGGGTATCGATTTTCCAACGACTACGCGGTTTTCTTGTTCGCCCTGCTCGCCATCGGCGGATATCGACTGCGCAGCTGGTTCTGGAGCGTGGCTGCGATCGCCGTGCTCATCAACGCTTTCGGCGCGGTCACCTTCGGACGCCCGGAGTACGCCGCCTACTACTTTCAGGACAATACCCAGGGTATCCTGTATCAGCCGGATTAGCTGCCCACCTGGTAGCGCTTGCCCGACTGCTGTCGAGCCACCCTAATGCACATTGCCCACCAGCCAGGCGGATGCCAAGACGAAAACTTCTTCGGGCGAAGCGCCGCCGTGACGCGCCGGTCGCGTGCCGCCGTCCTGCGCATCCAGCAAAAAACCATGATCTCCAAACACCAGGACCAACGTGCGCGGGGGCGTTTGGAGCAGGTGGTGGGCAAGCGCGGCGCTCACTTGCCCAGCGATCGCTTCGAGACGCGACGGAGCCGGCTCGCCGGACTCGCACAGGCGCGCCTCCACCAAGTCGAGCTTCAATAACTCGCGCTGCCCGGCGCGGATCCGGCGCAGCACCGCCGCACTTCTCCCTCGCGCTACAGGAATTTCGGATTCCGGGGCTGTCGTTTCCTTGAGCCCCTGGACGCCGCGACCGATGAGCTGGATTTGCCTGTCGGTCCTCGCCGGCAGGGCTGCCCAGGCCAAGACTTGCTCGGTGAGCGTCGCATAACCGGAGAGCTCTCGCTTGAGACGCTCTTGTACTCGCTGGCCGAGATCGAAGCGCATGGCGTCGACCAGAATCAGCTGGACCGAGCGGGCGCCGTGCAGCCGGCCAATGCGGTGGGCAATGTCCGGTAAATCCAACACCATGGTGGGGCGCTTGCCCCGCGCGCACACAGCTTCGAAAGATTCCCGGTAACTGGTTTCGAAACTTTGGGCCCACGTGGCCAGAGCGGCAGCCGCGCGCTCGTCGGCAACCCCGTCGAGCACCGCCTGCTGTAGAGGAACGTAACTCGAAACGAACATGCGCTCGACCACTGCGAGCGGTTTGGGGCCCTTGGCGGCTTCGAGATCGCGCATGTTTGCCCGCCACGACGCGCTGAGGCCGGCGCGCAGCGCTTGCGTCGGCCGGCGCTCATCGATGTCCGCCGGATGCACTGCAGCAGCGCGCGCGTCCTCGTAGAGCAGCAGGTCCTCTGCTGAAAGCACTTCTCTGTGATCTGCTTCGGTCTCGAGCTCAGGCTTGGAGGAGGTAGCTGCAAGCTCTTGCGCGGGCTCTTCGCCCGACGGGGCTAGCGCTTCGAGATCGGGGGCGACGTCGGGTTCTCCACCCGGAGCATTGGCTGCAACGTTCTGCGCAGGGCCACCCTCCGCGTCCGATACTTCTCTAGCCTCGTCATCCGAAGCTTGCGGGGACTCGACAGGCTGAGGAGAGTCGACCGCTTGGTCCATCGGGTGGCGCGCTTGGTCAACCGAGTGCAGCGCTTCGTCGCTTGGGTGCAGGAGGTCAGCCAGCGAACGGGGTGCGGTGTAGACCCCGATCTGGCCGTCGGATTCGTCAAACACCACATGCAAAGGCCGTTCGGGCGCGGCCGCGAGCCACCAACGGAGGCTCGCGCTGTCTTCGGCGCCCAGGGCGCCACCGCTCGCGAGCGGCTGCAGCGATGGAAAGAGGAGCGTGACGCCCCGCATTCCGATGAGTCGCGCTCGATAGAGTTGATCGTTCAGCGCCGCGTCCATAGAACAAGCCGCCCCCAACCCAACCGCCGAGGCTCCGCGACGCTGGAGCGCCGCTTCAATGGTTTCCTCGATCAGGGTGCCGAGCCGGCCGCGGTCTCGGGGACCGGGGCTCGGGAGCTCAACCACCAACATCCCCCGCTCCTCGGCCTCTGTCACCAGGGTGCGTTTCCTATCTGCTTTTACCAGCCGTGGGGCGGCGTTCTGCTGCCAGGCGTTCGAAGACGACATTTCCACCGTAGAGCCATGGTTTTCGCCGCTCCCAGCCCTTTTGGCCCAGTTTTCTTCGTGGTGGGCGGAGTGGGCCGTCATGCGGGGTTCATTGCGGGGTTGACGGCGCCCCGGCGCGCCGTAAAATCCGCGGAGGTTCCCTCTGCAGAGCTCGTGAGGTGCTAGTAACGAATCCCTTACAAGTTACCGACCAGGGAGACGAAGTGTCGGCGGAGCGCTAGGCCCGGATCTCCTCACCGGGAAGCCAGAGGCCGCACACCAAGTCGCCCACCTAGTGAAACTAGGGGTTCGGGACTATGCATCGTGCCTGACGGCTCAGGCGGTACGGGGCTCAGGAACGGGTCGGCGACCACGCCGGCTCGTTCTGCTTTGTCGCACATTGCCCCCTATTGTCCTGCGTTTTTGACATGGCCGAGGCCCTTCCGTCGAAGGCGTCTCCGAGCTACGGTCTTGCGCCATGAAACCCTCCGATGCCGCTAAGCTCGGCGCGTGGGTGCTCGCCCTGCTGGCGTTCCCGGCGGCGGCCGATGCCACCAAGGTAAAGGGGCTCGTAACCAAGTTTCGCTTGCTCGAAAATCCGGTGTGGGCGGAAGCGAAAGATCAAAAGAAGCACGCCTACTCCTTTCGAGAAGTGGTTCCCACCGTGGGCGGTGAGTTCCGTGTGCTGTTTCCTCACATTCCGAAGGAGCTCTGCGTGGCTGCGCTCGCCCCTGGTAAGCAGGAAGCGCCGCCTCCGGTTCTCATCCGCGTCGGAGGCGGACGGACCACGCCGGTCACGATCGTCGTTCCGCCCGGGACCCACTTGACCTTCCAGAACACCGACCCGTTCAAACATCGAATCTACGGTGTGGGCCTCAAGACTTTCAGCGCCAGCGATACCACCCGGGGAGCAACGCGAGAATGGACCGTGCCCGGGCCCGGCACGTTTGAAATTCGGGACGAGCTCGCCCCGAGCCTTCGTATGTGGGTCGTCGGGGAGCCCAACGTGGCCGCGATCGCCTATCCGTCCATGCAGGGCGAGTTCCTTTTGACCATCAAGGATCCGGGCGACTACGTGCTGCAAGCATTTTTTGCCGGTAAGAAGGTGGGTGAGGCGAAGAAGGTAACGGTACAGGAGCGCGACATAGACCTCTCGCGCGCCCCGATTCAGGTCGCTGGCGGCAAGACGCCGGCAAAGGGGGACAAGCCGGAGGACAAAGCGGACCAGCCAGAGGACAAGGCGCAGGGAAAGTAGAAGATGCTGCTCAGTAGGTTCTGGTATGTCGTTTTGGCGTTGCTCCTCGGGAGCGCAGCCTTCGTGCTTGACCTCGCGAAGAGCATGTACAACCGGGCCGGGTCGCGTGACATGGGCGAGAGGCTTTCATCCGACAGCCAGCTCGTGGGCTGGTATTTGAGGAACGACGCGCGTGAGCGTTCGGCGCAGCTCATCAACTTCGCCGTCGATAAAGACATCGCCAAATACCTGCACGATGCCAGCGCCGCGGAAGCCAAAGTGCCGGAGGAAGCCAAGGACAAGCTTCAATCTGCGCTCAGCAGGGTCAACCAGAAAATCCCCGCCGATGCCGCGTTTGACGCGGTGTTTGCCGTGGATCAACACGGCCGGGTGGTGGCCCGCATGGGCTACGAACAGGCGGCTGGAATGGAGGATTTCGAGCTCGGGGGCTATCCGGTGGTCGCGGATGCTCTGCACGGCTTTTTGCGCGACGATACATTGGTTTTGGATCGCATCTATCGGGTAGTGGCGCGCCCGGTGGAGTTCGATCTGGGGCAGCTGCCGGCGGGGGCCATCGTGGGAGCCCGAATCATTGACGACCGTTTCGCCCGCGAGCTCTCGAGCCGCGCCAACGCCGCGGTGGCCTTTTACGCCAACGCACAGCGCGTGGCTTCAGGGGCTCCGGAGGGCTTTGACAAGAGTCAGCTGGATAGCATTGTAAACGACCTTGACTCGTTGAAATCCGACGAGGAGTACGCGAGCAAGGGTCGGAGCAAACCTCGCATCATTGGCAAGCAGTTTGGGGTTCAGTATTCGCTTCTGCACGGCGAAGCCTGGGAGCTTGGCGCCGGTTATGCGGTTGCACGTATCCCGCCTCACGTGGACGGGCCATTGGACTTCTTCAACAAGGCCGACGACAAAGACAAAGAAACGGCCAACGTATTTTTGGCGGTGCTCGTCGCTCTGGCTGCAGCGGCGGCAGGCCTGCTGTTCAGCGTTTTCGAGCACTCCCGTCCGCTCTACATTTTCCGCTCCGAGGCCATCAAGCTCGCCAAGGGTCAGCTGGACCAGCTCCATCCGAGCAGGTTTCGCGGGATATTTCGCAAAATTGCCTCGGACCTGAACGACGGCATCGACCAAGTTGCCGCCAAGGGTGGCGTGCCGCGGCGCGCCGCGGATCTGAAACAAGTGCTGGGTGACATTCCGGACCAACCACAAATGAGCGCATTTAGCTTGCCGGGGGAGGGGACTGCACCGGCTGCGGCCGCGCCCTCCAGCCCGGGTCTGCCGCCGCCGTCCCAGCCGCGCGTTCTCCCGAGCGCCCCCCGCGCTTCTGAGCCAATGTCGCCGGCAGGGCCCGCGTCGCCCGGAGTACCGGCGGCGCCTCCGTCGCCAGGCTTGCCGCGCCCACCGCCTCGGCGCGGGCTGCCGACTCCACCGACCCCGCGCGGCGCCCAGGCGGCTTC
>DASXTY010000057.1:0-3119 GCA_036505155.1 Polyangiaceae bacterium
CCGCTCCACCAAGTTGCCGCCTGCCGCGTTCTTTCCCGCCTTCTCTAGACTTGGCCAGCGGCCTCGCCGCCGACTTTGCGCTAGGCTCCGCCGGAACTGACATGCACGTCACCATGGTGAAGAAAAGGCTCGAAAATGGCGAGCCCTGCAACAAATGCGTCCAGGCCGAAGAGCTCCTGAAGCGCCGGGGTCTCTGGGATCGCATCGACCGAGTGTCGTGGGCGGACGAAGCCGACCCGCATTCGGAAGGGGCAGAGCTCGGTGCCCGATTGGGCGTCGAGCTCGCTCCCTTTTTCGTGGTCAAAGACGGCGATAACGGCACCGAGCGCGTGTACACCAGCGTGGTGCGTTTCATCCAAGATCTCTCCGCGCCCAAAGTTCCGAGCGCAGAGCCGCCGCCGGACGCGAGCGAGCTCGCGCGGTTGGCCGAAGCGTTTCGACACAGTGAACCGGCAGAGATCCTGGGCTGGGGACTGGAGCGCTTCGGCTCGAGCTGCGCGATTGCCTTCAGCGGAGCCGAAGATGTGGTGCTCATCGATATGGCGCACAAGTCCGGACTTCCATTTTCTATCTTTAGTCTGGACACCGGTCGTCTACATCCCGAAACGTATCGTTTCCTGGAAGAGGTCCGTTCCCACTACGGCGTGACCATTGAAGTGTTCCACCCGGATGCGGTTCCGCTGCAGAACCTGGTTCGAAAAAAAGGGCTCTTCAGCTTCTACACGGATGGGCACCAAGAATGTTGCGGAATTAGAAAGGTGGAGCCGACGCAGCGCGCACTCCAGCAATGCCGCGCATGGGTCACCGGACAGCGCAAAGACCAGAGCCCAACTCGCTCTGAATTGGAGGTCATCGCGCTGGACGCCCTCCACGAGGGTGCCGATGGCCCTTTGGTCAAGCTCAATCCGCTCGCCAATTGGTCGCTTTCAAAGGTGTGGGACTACATCCGCCAGCACGAAGTCCCCCACAACGACCTGCATTCGAGGGGATACATATCGATCGGATGTGAACCCTGCACCCGCGCAGTGCGTCCCGGTGAGCACGAGCGGGCTGGCCGCTGGTGGTGGGAAGAGGCGACCCAGCGGGAGTGTGGGATCCATATCGGTAGCCCATCGAAAACCGGCGGTCCGGCGAAGCCCTAGTGCCGCGATTCCATCGTCTGCCAGGTTCTTCGGATAGTAGGCGGGGGCATGATATGGTCCCGGGGGCATGAGCACTCGAAGTCGATGCGTGAGCCGTCCGGCCGCAATCCTGCTGGCCTGGTGTCTCCTATTATGGACAGGCCGGCTCTGGGCTGCCGGCGCGAGCGTGGATTCTGCAACCCCGGAGCAGAAAAAACAGGCGCAGACCATTTTCGCCGACGCCATGAAGGACTTCGATGCCAGTCGATTCGATGTTGCAACCACCAAGTTTCGGCAGTCCTACGACGTGGTGGCGAGCCCGAACTCCCGGCTGATGATTGCGCGTACCCTCGAGCAGCAGGGAAAGCTCGCCGAGGCGTACGACGAATATGACAAGGCGGTCAGCGAGACCGAAGCCGCAAGTCAAAAGGACAAGCATTATGCCGATTCCGCCAAGGCTGCCCACGCTGAAATGGACCAGCTTCGCGAGCGAATAGCCCTAGTCCACGTCAACATCGCCGGCGCGCCGCCGCCGGAAGGGGCAACGCTGACGGTGGGGGGCCGGAAAGTCGAGCGGGAAGCTTGGAGCAAGCCGATTGCGGCCGATCCCGGCAAAACCAAAGTGACCCTGACCCTGCCGGACGGCACCAGCCGGGATAGCGAAGCCGAGGGCGTCGCCGGTAAAGAGGTCACCGTGGCACTGGCCGAACGCACCCCGGATACTCATCCCCAAGCCCCGCCGCCTGCCGACGCAGAGGCCGCTGAAGCGGGTAGAAAAAAGCGCCGAATTGGAGCCTACGTGGCCGGAGGAGTTGGGGTGGCCGGCATCGCCACTTTCACGGTTTTGGCCGTGATCAACGAAGCTCCGAATCCCCGCGCTGCAGCGCTCGTCATCGGCATATTAGGAGTGGGCATGGGCGCCGTCTTGTATCTCACAAGCCAGCCCCAATCGGCGCGCCCATCGAGCCCGCGCAGTGCGCTGGTGGTGGGTCCGAGCTCCGTCGGTTTCGTGCATCAATTCTGATTTGCGGCTTTTGTCCAATACTGGGTGACTCGAGTCCAACGACACCGGGGCCTGGTTTCGCTAATTCATTGAGATAGCGGAGACAGGAGTCGTCATGCAGTCTAGAAAGAACTCAATCGTCAGACTCGGCGTGGGAGTAAGCTTGCTCGCTGTTCTGAGCGCCTGTGGCTCCAGCAGTAGCGGCGCCGGGGGCCGCGGCAGCGGAACCGGCGGCACCATCAGCGGAACCGGCGCTTCGGCTGGAAGCGCGCAAGGAGGCGCGTCCAATGCGGGGGTGGGCGGCTCGAGCGGCGCGCCGCAGAGTGGAGGCTCGAGCGGGGCAGCGAGCGGAATTGGCGGGTCCCAAAGCTCTGGTGGGATGACCTTCAACTTGGATGGATCGGCGCCGCCAAGTTGCGCCGCGCAAAAGGCCCCGGGGAGCATTCGTCCGCTGGCCTTGGACGTGCTGCTCGATCAATCGGGGAGCATGGGGGTAAAGCCACACGACTACGACACCAAGTGGGCTCCGGTAACCGCGGCGCTCAAGTCTTTCTTCAGCGACCCAAGCTCGGCCAACATTTATTCCGCTCTAACTTTCTTCCCGGTCTCCATCCCTCCGGAGCCGAATCAGAGCACAGCCGCCGTGACGGCCAAGTGCGACTTCAATAGCTACGTGACTCCTTGGGTTCCCATGACGGCTTTACCGAGCGGCATTTTCGCAACCGCCATCGACATGCAGACCCCCAATTGCTACTCGACCACCACGCTCCCCACAGTTCAGGGCGCCATCGTCTATTTACAGGGTGTCGCCCAACAGATGCCGAATAGTAAGCAGGCGATCGTATTGGTTACCGACGGCGATCCCACTATCTGCCCAGGAAATACCATCGCCGCCATCTCCGCCGAGCTTCAGTCGGTAAAAGACCAGATCCCCACGTACGTCATCGGCGTCGGCAACGTGAACGGGCTGAACACCCTCGCCGCTTCCGGTGGCA
>DASXTY010000058.1:0-5738 GCA_036505155.1 Polyangiaceae bacterium
GCGTCTCCGAGCACGAGCGCGGCTCGAGCAAACGCGGACACCGCCAGCCCGTTCCACGCAACCATGACTTTGTCATCACGGAGCGGCGGGGGCCTGCGCGATCGAACGTCGAGAAGGCGCGTTCGGATCCCAGCCAGGCGCGCTTCCAAAACCGGCGGAGCCATCGAGAGCTCGCGGGCGACATCTTCGAGGCGACGTTCCGCAAACAGGATGCTTCGGCCGTCGAAGTTGCCGCCGGCCGTCACGCCGAACCAGTTGGCAGCCGCTCGCGCGTCGTCCTCGCCCAGCGCAGATCTCAATTCGCTCGGCGTCCAGGTGAAAAAAACCCCCTCCTCACGACGGCCGTTCGGGGTCGGGCTGTCGGCATCGGTCGCACAATAGAAGGTGCCATTCGGACCCGTCATGTCACGCAAGAGGTAGTCGAGCGTTTCCCGAACGGTGGTGGCAAGCCGCGCGTCTCCAGTCGCTTGGGCGGCATCGAGGTACGCAACCACGAGGAGCGCGTTGTCGTAGAGCATCTTCTCGAAGTGCGGCACGAGCCAGCGCGCGTCCGTCGAGTAGCGATGGAAGCCACCTCCGACCTGGTCGTAGATGCCGCCCTGGCGCATGTGCTCGAGCGTCGAAACAGCCATCCGGCGCGCCTCCGCGTCACCGGCTCGGCGCGCTACGCGAAGGAGAAGTCGGATCGGGAAGGAGGAGGGAAACTTGGGCGCCCCTCGCCCTCCGCCGAACTCCGGGTCGAAGCGTTGCGCGGCCTGCGCGCGAGCGGTTTTCAGCAGCGAGGCGGGCGGAAAGTCGCCACTCGGCTCGGGGGCCGACGCGGCTTGAAGCCGGCCGACGTTGTCCCGCGCGGTTTCCGCGACGGTGCTCGGGCTGGATGCGAAACGTTCTGCTTGTTCACGCAAAAGGTCGAGGAATCCGCGCCGCGAGCCGCGCGCTCCCGCCCGCGGCGGAAAGTAGGTGCCCGCGAAAAAAGGATCCCGGCTGGGTGTGAGCCACACGCTCATGGGCCAGCCGCCGTTGCCCGTCAGCGCCTGCAAGAACGTCATGTAGACGGCATCGACATCAGGAAGCTCCTCGCGATCCACCTTGATGGCGATGTAGTGCTGATTGAGGTATTGCGCGATCTCCTCGTCCTCGAAGCTCTCCTCCTCCATCACATGGCACCAGTGGCAGGTCGAGTAGCCGACGGAGAGGAAGATGGGTCGATGGAGCGCACGCGCGTGTTCGAACGCCTCCTCGCCCCACGCGAACCAGTTCACAGGATTGTGGGCGTGCTGGAGCAGGTAGGGGCTCGATTCGAGGATGAGCCGGTTCGTGTACTTCGCCGTTCCGTCTGCGTTCTTGTGGCGAGTTCTTGGGAGGTAACCCGACCCCTTTGCCGAAAGCGCTGCTTTGAGGAGCGCCTTGAGCTTCGCCTCATTCACTGACCGAGGCTCACCGCGACTCGACACCTCCGGCGGCGAGCGACTGCAGCCGTGCCCGGAGCACCCGACCAAGGCGACCATGAACGCGGCGATAACACTTCGGAGCGCGCCCGCCTCGTCACGCGCCATTTCGGCTGTCCTGGTGGGGATGGCGTGCGACGCCCGCGGGCAACGTGACCACGAATCGCGCGCCCCCGGTGTATTCGGCGTCGAGCGCGATGTTGCCTCCCACCGACTCGACCAGCCCGCGACACACGGCGAGCCCGAGCCCGGTCCCCTTGCCGACTTCCTTGGTGGTGACGAAAGGCTCGAACAGCCGATCGCGGATTTCGGGCGCCACACCGGGGCCCGTATCTTCCACTTCGATGGTCACACCTGAGGAGGCTCGCGCTCGGACCGTGATACTCCCACCTTTTTTGCAAGCGTCCACCCCGTTGAGCACCAGGTTCAAGAAGACCTGCACCAGTTGCTCCAGAGCCAGGGCCACCCTGGGCAAGTCCGGCTCTACATCCAGGTGTAACTTCAAGTCTTGCATCGCTTTTTGCGGCGCAACCAAAGCAGCGGTATCGAAAATCGCCGCCTCGACGTCGCCGGGTTGGCTCGGCGCGTTGCTGTCGCTGGTGGAGGGCCGTGCGAACTGCAAAAGGTCGCGTAGGATTCGACTGATGCGCTCGGTCTCCTTGCGCATGCGCTGCAGGAAATCCCGCTGTTCGGGTTCGCTCAGCTCACCGTCGAGCAGCAGATCTTCCATGCCGATGAGGGCCGCGACCGGATTACCGATCTCGTGCGCAAGCCCGGCAGCCAGACGCCCCACCGATGCCAAACGCTCAGAGCGCACCAGTCGATCCTGAGCCTGCTTGAGCTCCCGGGTCGCTCGTTCCACTTGGTCGATCTGCTCTCGCAGCGCCTGCTCTTTGTTAATGAGGCTTTGAGTCATGGTCGCCAAACTCACGCCGAGCTCGTTGAGCTCGCGAACGCGGGTCATGGGCACTTCCAGCCCACGCGCGCCGCCGGCAACCCGCTCCGCGGCCCGCGAAAGCCGGTCGACCGGCCGCACGATGAGCCGTGTCAGAGCAAAATACGCAACCATCAGCAGGGCCGCCGCGAACACCGTCATATACAAGCCGACCAAGCGCATCAAAGGGCGCGCGCGCGCGGTATCGGGATCTACCGCAAGCGCAGTGATGACGGCTCCCCGCGGATCGGAGGTGATCACCGCCATAACCCGGAGCGGATCGGCCCGTGCTCCGGAAAACCCACGAGCGCGTGCGTCCATCCAATAGGAGCGCTGGACACCAGGTGCAACGTGCTCCGTAAACTGGTCCACGATCTCCGACCTACCAACTCGAGCCACGAGCTTCCCCCGATCGTCATAGACGCCGATCGCTTCAACGTTCCCGGTTTCCGCTTCTGCGGACAGCAGCCGCAAGAGGTCCGAAATATCCGCATGCGCACGTACATCCAACACCCGCGCAGCGACCCCGCGAGCCAGCCAACGAGCGTGATCGTGTCGCACTTGTTCCAGTGTGTAGGTGGTGTAGGTGGCCACCGCGAAATACAGCGGCACAAAAGCCAGCACCATGAGTGCCCCGAGGAGCAGCAAAATCTGGGGCCGCAGACCGAGCTTCATGGGGAGTTACCAGTGGCGCGTGATGGCTTATGATTCTGCTGAGCCCTGACCGCTGACCCCGGATCCCTCCTCCCCACATACCACTCGCTGGGCTCACGCACCGGGCGGAGTGCGAGCACGCTCTTGGGCAGTCCAGCGCGCATACGCAGCAGAGTCTGCGGCGCAACCTCCGGACCAAGGGCGCGGCTGGCGACGTCTAGAGCTTCCCGTTCGAGCCTTGCCGCCAAAAGCAGCTGCACATATTCGGGCGCGAGCCGGGGATAGTTTGGGTAATCATCATATACCGGGCGGAGGACGCGGAGCGCCATCAAGTAAGCGCCGAGCTCGACCCACCCCTGAGCGCGATCCAGTGCGCTCTGCACCGAATCGGGCGCGCGGCGCGCCTTGCTGAAGAGCGCTTCGGAATCGCGCAATCGGCGCGTCAAATCGGTCCTAGTCCGCTCATCTGTGTCCATATGGATGGCGAGGTAGCTCATGGTGCGGCGCGCGCCCTTGAAGTCTCCGGTCCTCGCTCGCGCCAACACCAGGTTCCAGGGGCTCGGCAGCCGGTCCATGTTCTCGAATGGTATCGCTGCCATGAACCTTCGCGCTTGGTTGAACTTTCCGAGCCGTGTCGCCACCAGCGCTGCGTCGGCCAAAACCGCAGCCGGCGGCCCCGTGCGCCCGAGATCGTTGAGCAGGGCAGGAGCTATGGTTCTGCCGATGGTCAACGCGCCGATGCGTTGCGGGCTGGCTCTCGGATCGAGGCGGAGCAGGCGATCCAGCTCGGCGTAAAGCGCCCTGAGATCGGCGGTGGCCCCGTCCGCGGTTCGCGCCGCCTGAAGGCCCAAAAGTCGCAAATAGTCCCCAAACAGTAGCCACGGCGGGGAAAGCAACGCGTAACGCGTGCTCTCAGGGCGTTCCGCGGAGAGCAGCAGATCGAAAGCCTGGTCGAGCTTGCCCTCTCGTGCGTACACCTCGCTCATCGACTTTAAAGCCAAGGGGTTGTTGGGGTTGATGCTGAGCTCGCGTCGAAACAGCGTCCCTTGGTCCCGATAATCCCGGGCGCGCAATAGATCGATCCCGACCCAAAGCAAAAGCACGGCAAGAAAACCGACTTGAGCGCCGCGTCGCTGCGCAAGCTTCGAGAGCGGCTCAGCGTACGCGGTGGCGATTCCGGTCGCGAACAAGAAGAGCGGCAGGTACAACATGTGGTCCGAAGTGGTGACGAAAATCCCGGTGTAGGTGAAATTCAAAAGCGGTCCCAACGAAGCCGCCGCCAGGAGCAGCATCAGACCCGAAGCGCGGCTACGTCGAAAAGCCGATATGGTGGACACGAGGTACGCGATCGCGATGAGAGCGCCTGCTACCACCAGCGGAGCGGGGTATTGAAAAACCCCGTGGACCGCCACCAGCGGCCGGTGAAAAAACGTCTGAGGCCACGGCAAAAGAACGCGTTCGGCATACGCAGCAATGGTCATCAATCCGTATCGCGGAGTGAGCTCGGTTTGCGCTCCCGGGCGCACCGGGTACACCAGCACCCGCACCAAGACATAGGCCAGCGCCAGAGCGGAGCTCGAAAACATGACGAGGAACCAGCGCCCTCTTTCTCTGGTCGAGTCGCCCGCTCCGACCTCTTTTTCGCCTTGTGATAAGATCTCGACGGCGATCAATAATGGCAAGGCCGCGGCCGCCTCCTTGCACAAGATTCCGATGGCCAGGCAACCCAGGCTTGCCGCCAGGAACGCCATTTTCTCGGCGCGCCTCGCCGGCGCCAAGCGCGACCCCCGGTGTACGAACTCGATTCCGAGCAGCACGAAAAGCATCATCATGAGATCGCTCCGCCCGGCAATCCATAATACACTTTCGGTGCGCGAAGGATGGAGCGCGGCAATCAACGCAACTCCACTTCCCAATACCAGGCTACCGGTCCACCGCACCGCTACGCGCGCCATCAGAAAGACGCATCCGGCGTGCAACAGCGCATTGAAAAGATGAAACGCCCACGGCTGCCCTCGTCCCATCACCCAGTTTGCAATCAAACTGACCGTGACCAGCGGCCGGTAATAAACATTGCCCAGATTAGAGCTGGTTTCGGTGTGCTCGAGGTTCCAAAAATGGGTGCTGAAGGCGCGACCCAAATGCTGAAAGCCATGCGTGTAAGGATTGTCGCGGACCAAAAGGATGTCGTCGTAAACGAAGCCTGCCGCTAGCCCCGGCAAAAAAACCAACAAAGCGATCAAACCGATTTCCAGGGCTGGATCGGTCCGGGGAGTGGAAGTGCCCGGTTTCATGGACCTTCCGCTCAACGCTGCTCGAACTCGAGCTCGATGAGCCCCGCATCGCCCTCGAGGTGTTCCTCGGATTCGCGCGGATGGCTACTGGCGAAGGGAGCTGCATGCCGGTGACTGATTCGCTCTTTGTGCCAGGCCGCCAATATCGCCATGATCATGACCACCAAACCCGCGACCACGCCCATGAGCACAGTGACGACCACCACTTTCCCCGATGCGGGTAGCACGCGCGGCTCGGACCTTTGGGCCATCCGTCACAACCCTAAGAGGTCTCGCCGTCCTTCACCAGCGGTAGTCGGAACACGAACTCTGCACCAGCCTTGGGAGTGGCGTTGGCGTGGATGGTTCCACCGTGCCGCTCCACGATCTTTTTGCAGATGGCAAGTCCCATTCCGGTGCCTGGGTATT
>DASXTY010000059.1:0-2303 GCA_036505155.1 Polyangiaceae bacterium
CATCCGACTCAGAGTGTTGCGCGTCGCTGCTATGCACATACGTGTGGGATTCAGACCGCCTGGTCGGGCGTCAATGTGCCACGTGCGTGCCCTACGGGCAGGGCTGCCCGCAATGCGCGGACTGCTGCTGCAACTACGACCCGCGTGTTCGGATCCCCTGCAGCGGCGGTGTGTGCCGCGTCAACTAGACGCATGAACGCTTCGTGCGCAGACACGCAATCGCGGAACGCGTGGAGCGCGCCGAGTATCGACTGGTGAGAAGCTGCCTCGAAGCAAACCTGCTGAAGAAGCGGCGGAGCACGCACGGCGTTGCATCCAGCTCTGTGATGCGAATTCCGCTGACGCCGTCGAGCTTTTTTGGGGTCATCAAGCGCTGGCCTTGGCCGAGCACCGCCAAAAGAATACGGCAGCCTTCAGTGCCGCGCTGGACATGGCGAGCAGCATTTCGAAAAGATTCTGGGCGCGGACCGCGACTGGTGCCGCCCCGGGGCTCGAGAAAATCGAAGCCCTTGCCGCGGATTGAACTTCTTCAGTTCGGCGCTTACAAGTCCATCAGCTCGGGCCAGGACAGCGCGTGACCGAGCGCGCGCTTGACTTCGACGATTCGCTCCGGTCGAAGCACGGTGATGAGCTGCCCCAGGGACCTGATTCGGACCAGCTGAATGTTATCCAAATTCGCCGCACATGGTTTTGGTACTCCATCACGCAGACCAAACCTTACCTCCTGGGGAATGCCTCGAATGCGCGTCGTCACTTCGGCCGTGAGCACTTTCGCAAGGTAATCGTATGCGGTCGCGCGGCTGAGCAACAGCAGCGGCCGAACGCCCACTGGTTCCGGCAAGCGCGCCCATCGGATTTCGTATTGCTTCATTTGTGACTCGCGCGGGAACTGGTCTTCTTGCTGCGAGCCCTCCGACTCGTACGGGCCCTCCTTTTTTCCAAACCCGAGGGGAGCACCTGCGCACGGGGATCCAAAGCAGGAGGATCGAAGCCGCCGTAAGGGAGTGGTTCCCAGACCCAGGGATCGAAGGCAGGGGGATCATCGTCCGGCGTTTGAAGATAAGCCTGTCGAGTCCGCTCCTCTTCCAGCTCCCAAAGCGATTTCTGGATAGCCGCCCTAACGAACGCGGAGCGTTTGCGCGATTTGGCGGGCGCGACCTTTTCCAGCCGCCGGTACGTGGCCTCATCCAACTCTATGAGAATGTTCATATGTTATATTATATGAAAAAACATATAAAGCGCAAGTGCCCTTCCGTTTCGAGACGTTTGCAGCCCCGAGTCGGTCGCAAGACAGCGAGACCACTTCGAGCGAGCGCAAGCCCGGCTCGGCCCGGCGGAGGTCTTCCCCACCTCGACGCGCAGGCAGCCACGCGCAAGCTCGCGCGCAGGCCGCCCCGCGTTATCGCTGCTAAATCAAATCAAACCACCGTGCGGCCGAGCACGAGCGAGCACGGGCCCGAGCACGAGGTCGGGGGAAGACCGAGGCGCGCGGCGGCCCAGCCGCCGAGCACCTCGAGTTGGGGCAGCAAATTAGGCCGCGATCATCCCGTTCGGGTCGATGACGAACTTTTTGGCGGCACCCTTGTCGAAGTCTTTGTAGCCCTGAGGGGCTTGATCGAGGCTGATGACGGTGACGTTGGTGGCCTTTGCGGGGCTCGCCTTCCCGTATAGGATGGCTTGCATGAGCTTTCGGTTGTAGCGCATCACCGGGCACTGACCGGTGGTGAAGTACAGGCTCTTTGCCCAGCCGAGCCCGATGCGGAGGGAAAGGTTACCGGTCTTGGCCGCTTCGTTGACACCGCCCGGATCGTCGGTGACGTAAAGCCCCGGGATGCCGACGCCGCCGGCGACTTTCGTGACTTCCATCACCTGGTTTAGAACCGTCGCGGGGCGCTCTTCGGCGGCGGCGCGACCCGTGCCGTGCGCCTCGAAGCCGACGCAGTCCACCGCGGCGTCCACCACTGGCTCGCCTACGATTTGCTGGATCATGTCAGGCAGCGACGCGTCCTTTTTGAGGTCCACCACTTCGCAGCCGAAGCTTCGCGCTTGCTCCAGCCGCTCGTTGATCATGTCGCCCACGATGACGCAGGCGGCGCCGAGCAGCTGACAAGCGTGCGCGCAGGCCAGGCCCACCGGGCCGCCGCCGGCCACATATACGGTCGAGCCGGGGCCAACGCCGGCGGTGACCGCGCCGTGGAATCCGGTGGGGAAGATATCGGAGAGGAGCGTTAGATCCCGGATCTTGTCCATGGCGCGCGCTTTGTCGGTGAACTTCAGAAGATTGAAGTCGGCGTAAGGCACCA
>DASXTY010000060.1:0-2957 GCA_036505155.1 Polyangiaceae bacterium
TTGCTCTTTGGGCAGTCCTCGAGCTTCTTTTTGGGGAGGCTCGGCGCGGGAGGCTTCGGCGCTGATGGAAGAGGAGCCGGAGCGGGGGACTTTGCAACAGCGGCGGCGCTTGGCGGGGGCTTATTGGGTGAAGACTGCGGCTCTTCGCAACTCGGAAGCGCGCACAGCAATCCGGCGAGCAACGCGCTGCGTGCTCCGGGTCGGCGGTGACCTCGAGATGAAACACGGGGCATGGCCCGCGACTGTATCAGACCGAGGGTAGTGGAAGGTACGCAAATGAGGCACATCAACCTCCAAAAAGCGGCCCCGCGACAGGTTGCGAGAAAAAGCCTTGCACATCCTGGAATTGGCCCTAAATGTTATTACATGGCGACGGTGCTGATCGTCGAGGATGACGGGGACCTTCGCGAAACGCTGGCAGAGCTGCTTCGGCTGAATGGCTATTCGGTTCTGACCGCTTCGAATGGTCGGGAGGCGTTGTGCTACCTACGAAGCGGCGAGCCGCCGCGCGTGATCTTGCTCGACTTGATGATGCCCATCATGGACGGATGGGAATTTCGAAATGCGCTGGCTACCGATCCCAGCTTGGCCCGCGTTCCCATCGTCGTTCTTTCGGGCGTCGACAGCACTGCGGGCGAAAATCATTTCCGCGCCGCCGAGCATCTGACCAAGCCGGTCACGCTCGATGCCGTGCTCAGCGCGGTCCAGACCTACAGCTGATAGCTCGCCGGGCTGATTCTAGATACAGTAGCTCGATGGACAGCTTGTTGAGCGAGCTCGAATGGCGTGGCTACATCTATCAGCAGAGCAACGCCGAAGGATTGAGTGTGCACCTGGCTGAAGGGAAGCGCGTGGTGTATTGCGGATTCGATCCCACCGCCGACTCGCTGACTATCGGAAATCTGGTGGCCATCCTGCTGCTGCGACATTTTCAACGAACGGGTCACCGCCCGGTGGTGGTGATGGGCGGCGCGACCGGACTGATTGGGGATCCCTCTGGAAAAGAATCCGAGCGGGTGCTGCGCTCGCCCGACGAAGTGGAGCGAGACATTGCCGGTCAGCGACCCATTTTCGAACGGCTGCTCGACTTCGAAGGAAACGCGGCGGCGCGCATAGTCAATAACGCGAGCTGGCTCGGGCGTCTGTCGTTCATCGACGCGTTGCGCGAAATCGGCAAGCACTTTTCGGTGAACATGATGATCCAGAAGGAATCCGTCCGTGAACGCCTGCACGCCCGCGAACAAGGCATTAGTTACACCGAGTTCAGCTACATGCTCCTCCAGGCCTATGACTTTGCGCACTTGTACCGCGAGCTCGGCGTCACCATGCAAGCAGCCGGTTCCGACCAATGGGGCAATGTCGTCGCCGGTATCGATCTGGTGCGCCGCCTACACCGAACCGAGGTATTTGGGTTGACGGCGCCGCTCATAACCCGGTCCGATGGCACCAAATTCGGTAAAACGGAAGCGGGGGCGGTGTGGTTGACCCGCGAGCGCACCTCCCCGTATGCATTTTACCAGTTTTGGCTCAACACCGCCGACGACGATGTCGAACGCTTTTTGAAGCTCTTCACGTTCACGTCACGTTCGGAAATCGAAGAGCTTCTAGCCGAGCAACGTCGGGACCCGGGCTCGCGCGGTGCACAGCGCGCCCTGGCCGCTCACGCCACCGAGCTGGTACATGGTAAGGACGCCCTGAGCGAAGCCGAGGCGGCGACGCACGCTCTCTTTTCAGGCGAAGTGTCCTCGCTGTCCAAGGCGTCACTGGAGGAGCTGTTTGCGAACGCCCCATCCAGCAGCCATCACAAATCCGACTTACACGGCGAGGGAATCTCGGCTCTGGAGCTTTTGGTCCAGGCGCAAGTCGCGCGCAGCAAACGCGAGGCGCGCGAGCTGCTTTCGAGCGGCGCTGTCAGCTTCAACGGCCGGCGCGTCGAGCCCGATCAGCGCGTTGGCCCGACAGACCTGCTCCACGATTCGGTTCTGTTGATCCGCCGTGGAAAAAAATCGTGGCATGTCACGCGATGGCGATAACAGTCATTGTGCGACCCCAGCCGATATCAGTAGTTGTGCGCTGACCAAGCGGCCGCGGCGGAGTACTGGTTGTACGCGTCGAGAACCAGGCTGTCGTAGGCGGTGTTGTACTGGGTGCAGCTCTGGGTGCTCCCGTAGCTGTTGTAGTCGCCGATCGCCATCATCGTGTACTGATCTTCGGTGCACCCCGAAAACTTCTGTTTCTCTTGTGCGCGGTTGTCGGAGACGCCGTAGATCCCGATCGCGATGTTGTTGTCCGGGTTGAAGATCGATCCGGCCCAACCGCTCGAGGACATGTCCGTCGTCAGATTGGGGTGGCCGTTCGGAAGCAACCCCAGGTTGTTTGGGGTCGGCCCGCAGGCGGGAACGACCTGCATCAGCCCAAAGCATCCGGTTTCCGCCGTGGTCCAGCCGCTCGGTACACCGCAGGGATTATTCGGACACGCGACCGAGGTCTGGTCGAAGCGTGACTCCACATAGATTATTGCCTTGAAGATCATCGCGTCGGGCTCATTGTACTGTGCCGTGTACTTCAGAATCTGACAGTCGAAAGCATCAACGCTGATGTTGGTTTGTTGCGCCACCAGCCCCGTCTTCAGCGGATCGGTCGCGCACGAAGGGCCGATACCGGTAGCACCGGAACCACCACTCCCTCCGGCGCTGGTTCCACCGGTTCCCGGTCCTCCCGTCGCGTTCGCTTTGTCGCCACTGCCGCAGGCATACAGAAAGACCGCGGCAGCGCCGAATGTCGCCAACATCTTCCACCCCAGATCGGGATCGATGCGCATGCTCCCAGACTACTACATAAGGATCGGCTTCCGCTCGATTCGAGCGTCCTAATCGCGCTCGATCGTGGTAACCTCCGCCCGTGTCAACAGCGCTGGAGACATGGATGGCGGCCTGGTGGGTGGTGGGAAGCGCATT
>DASXTY010000061.1:0-2985 GCA_036505155.1 Polyangiaceae bacterium
CACGGGGGATATCAAGCAGCAACGCAACGACGAGGGCCAACGAATCGTCGAGCGCCGAGCAGTGTTCGGCGCGCGTCGAGAGCTCCCGGCTGCCGAGAAATCTGCCGCCGCGGCTGCTCAGCATGAGCTCGGCGCGCCACCCGCCTCCCGGCTGAACGGAAAAAGTGAGCTCCAGCCGGACGTCGGCGCTGGATTCGCCCACAAAAACGGCGCGGCCGAGCCGAGCTTCCACCGCGGCCTGGATACCTGACTGGTCGAAACATTCAGGGCTCGCGTCCGGCTTGCGCAGCGTGAGCACGGCTGTGAGCGACGATGGCTCCGCGTCGCCCGCGCGCACGTCTAAAAACGCGGCACAAAAGAGCAAAAGCGCCCAACCGGGCTTCATCAGCGCGACTGTCCCGCGATCGGACTACCCGAATCAAGCGACCGAGCGCCACGCCGGCGCGCTAGAGTGCGCGCTCTCCAGAACGCCGTGGGTAACCTTCTAGAAAATAAGGTGGCTATCATCACCGGCGCAGGCCGTGGGATTGGTCGCGCGGTCGCTCTTTTGTTTGCCCGCCACGGGGCGCGCATCGTGGTTAACGACTTGGGGTCCGAGCGCGACGGCACCGGGGCGGATTATGGACCTGCTGACGCCGTGGTGAGCGCGATTCGAGAAGCCGGAGGAACGGCAACCGCAAGTTACGACAGCGTGGCCACGGTGGAGGGCGCGCGAAACTTGGTCGAGGCGGCAGTAACGCGGTTTGGACGACTGGACATTTTGATTAATAACGCGGGCGTATTGCGGGATAAGACGCTGCTCAAAACCGAGCTCGAAAGCTGGAACAGCGTAATTGGTGTGCACTTGACCGGTGCTTTCCTCTGCACCCAGGCGGCTGCGCTACAGATGAAGGCGCAAGGGCAAGGCGGACGCATCGTCAACACCACCAGCGTGTCGGGCTTGTTGGGCAACTTCGGCCAAGCCAATTACAGCGCCGGCAAAGCCGGAGTGTACGGGCTGACGCGCACTGCCTCTATCGAATTGCAGCGATACGGCATCACCGTGAACGCGGTTGCTCCGCTGGCGAAAACCCGCATGACCGAAGACTTGCCGATGTTTCAAAGGATCGATGCCACGCTCTCGCCGGAGCATGTGTCGCCCGCATATCTTTTTCTGGCCAGCGATCTTTGTGGGAATCGCACCGGACTAGTGCTCGCTGTCGCTGGAGCCAGGATGAGCGTGTATCGGGTGGTCGAAAGCGCCGGTAAGTTCAAGGACGGTCAATCCGGAGTATGGACGCCAGAAGAAATTCTCGAGCACTGGGACGCGATTTACAAACTGTGACAATTTACCCCGGGCATACCTCACAGCGCGTTTCGCGCGGTAGAATTGCTGACCTTCCGATGCGGTGTTAGGCTGATTGCTACGGTTTCGTGTCGATGCCGCGTGACTCGAATATTCCGCTATTTTTGTGGGTAACGACGGCTTTGCTCTGGCACATTCTGGGAGGCGGCGGTGCAGAGCAGGTGGCCATTGTGATGGAGGATCGCGCCCACGTGCAGCATTTTGCTGAAACCGTGCGCCACGAGGTCAGTCTCGCTTATGCGCCTTTTGAGGTGTCGATCGAGCGCCCCAAGCCGGAGACCGAGCTACCCAAGCTCGAGGAGCCCCAACAACCGTCACCTCCCCCCGCCACGCCCGAGAAGCCATTGCTGGACAAGGAGCTCATGCAACGGCTCGAGAAGGAGGTGGCGCTGCTCAAGCCGCACCGCGATCCCTCGGCGCCGGAGCTGGTGCTGCTCAAGAAAAAGGCCCCCGAGCCGAAGCAGCCTTTGCCGGAAGCTGATCTCCACAAGCGCATTGCGGTCCGCCAGCATGTGGAGGACGAAAATCAGCCCGATAACCCCAACGCGGAGTTCATTGCGGACCACGCCAATCAGGTCAAAGAGCAAAGTGTGGCCCGCGTCACTTCAACCGATCAGGACAATTTGAATCCCACACCGGGCGGTAACTTCGCCGGCGCTGCGCGAAATCCGGGGGACTCGGACCAGTCTCGGCTCGGTCAGTCGGAGGACCGCGCCGGCGAGCACGATCGAGCGCCGATTCCGGAAAAAAGCAGCTCCGAGCGCGTCGCGCGCGCTAAACCGACGGAACCGGCGCAGCGAGCGCCAGGTCATCTTGCGCCGCCCCAAGAATCGACACGGACCAGCGCTGCCCAACCGGGCCAGGAAGCACAAAAGCCTACCCCAGGTTCACCAGAAATCTTGGACAGCGCCCAGGGCAGTCTCAGCTTTGAACAAGAGGCGAAAGAACAGGCGGCTCGACGCGCGCAAGTTGCGCGAGTCCGGCGGCTCCCGCCGCGACACCGACCGTCGCCCACCGATCTTTTGGGTCTGGGCGCCGAAGGCTTGACGGCGAACGGCGTCAATTTGAATCTTACCGCGGACACCGGCGTTGCCGCAGTGGGTATCGACCAACTGTTTCGAGAGCGCAAGCAAGATTCCGAGCGCCGACGGAGCCAACATCGTGGATCCTGGCAAGCGCCGGGTCTTCAGCGGTGGAGAAGCGCGATTGAAAACTACGTACCGAGCGTAAAGCCCGGAAACCAGACCGCGCTCAATACGGCGCGGGTGCCTTTCGCAAGTTATTTGAACACCATCCACAACCGACTCCATCCCATCTTCGCGGAGTCGTTCCTGGGCTCGCTGGACCGGCTACCCGGAAGCGATCCCATGAACCGGATGGACATGAGCACCAACCTGGAAATCGTGTTGAGCCAGGACGATGGACACGTGGTGCGGATGGGGGTCACCAAAACCAGCGGGGTTACCGCGTTTGACATCAGCGCGCTCGAATCCGTGCAAAGGGCTCAGCCTTTCGGAACGCCGCCCAAAGAAATCGTTTCACCCGACGGCAGGGTGTACCTGCACTGGGAGTTCTGGCGAGACCCCTGGTACGCGTGCTCAACCTACTTTGCGCGCCCGTTCCTGCTCAAGGTGCAGCCG
>DASXTY010000062.1:0-12159 GCA_036505155.1 Polyangiaceae bacterium
GAGGCGGCATGCGCGGTGGTGGACACGACGGGTCATTCGACCGCACGGCAAGCCTTGCACCGTGCCTCCGTATTGCTGAACCGCATTTTCCTCACCCGTCTCGGCGCGCCGGAGCGTCGACTGCTCGTGCGTCATCTCCCCCGCCACGTTTCGCCCGAACAAATGACCATTTTGAGCAGGCTCGATAGCCAAACGACCGTCGGCGAGTTATTGGATCTTTCGTCTCTCCCCCGCCCACAAACTTTGCGCCTGTTGGTTGACCTCGTGGATCGCGGCGTCCTCCAAGTCGCCTAGTGTCCTGAGTCCTTCGTGAAAAGCCCGCGCCGATCCGGTTCGGTAAACGAAGTCTTCGCGCAGCACAGCCGCGATTCCGTGAGCGAGTGGCTCGAAGAGAGCCTTGGGAGACTTCCGGAGCTCGAAGTGCGCAAGATGTTCGGCGGCGCCGGTATTTACGCGGAGGGGACGATGTTCGGGATCTTATCGCGGGGCCGCGTGTACCTGAAGACGGACGACTCGAACCGCGAAGCTTTCGTCGACCGGGGCATGAAGCCGTTTCAGCCGCGAAGGGGCACCACCTTGAAAAGCTATTACGAGGTCCCCGTCGAAGTGCTTGACGATGACGCCGAGTTTTTGCGCTGGGCCCGCCGAGCGCTCGCGGTGGCGAGTGCGGCGCGCCGCTGACCGGCGGCCTACTCCGAAAGCCCGCACCCCTCCAGAAACGGATTCGAAAACATTCGACGGCCCGCTGCCGAAAGCAGCTTGCGGCGCTCGCTGAGCCACATCTCCACCGAAGCGCCGTACATGGATCGGACGCGAGCGGCGCTGTAGTCGCCCCATTGCCCCCAATGCAGGGTGAAGCGAATCCCGTCTTGATCGAGCCGCTGGAAGACGCGCTGGTGAAACTCCGTCGTCCGTGCGGAGCCCGCGCCGGGAAGCTCGACGGTGCACGAAATCGGAGCAAAACGCGTGAAGGCGAGCGTGGCCGCGGAGCTTCTCACGAAGCGCGCCGCTATCAGGCCCGGAAATGGAAATTCCTTCGCGACGTCCACGATGCCTTCCAGCGCGCGGCGCGAGTCCGCGAGTGAGACGGCGAGCTCAGAAGAGAGCACGTTGCCTCGAATGCTGCTCGAGCCGAAGGTTTTCCCAGGCGTAGCGCGCTCGCCGCTCGCGGGCTTGAGCTGCGCTTCGACCAGCTTCGTTGTGAGCTCGGGAATCGACGCGGGCACGACATCGGTGAGCTCCCCGAGCAAACTGATCACGTCGTCGCCGGGCTCGTAGCCGCCCGAGGTGGGGACTTCGCCAGTCGGCGTAGCGCCGGTGAGATGGTACATCGCTGTCACAAAAGCGCCAACTTGCCCAGCACCGGAGCGATACGGGTTCAAGGTGATTTCGAAATGATAGGGAACCGCGGGCGGCAAACCCGGCCGAGCGCGGGCGAACTTGGTAAAATCCAGATCCGTGAAAGCCAGGGCTTCTGCGTGGTCTGCCAAAAAACGGTACTTCGAAAGCTCGTAGAGCGGCGCCGCTTCGAAGAGCAAACCGTGAATGATTCCGAAGCTTCCAAAGCTCACCAGCGCAGCGCGAAAGAGGGCATCACCGCGGCGCAGCTCCGCACCCAAGGTATCGATGTACGCCTTGGATACGACCGGCATGGATGCGGGCTCGATGTACAAGTGCCGGCCGCCCTCGACCACCAGGTGAATGCCGCGGACGTAGTCTTGCATCGAACCGACCGTCCACGCCGCGCCGTGCGTTCCCGTCGAAACGGCGCCGGCAAAAGTTTGCCCATTGCTCGCACCGCTGGTTGGGAGCGCGAGGCTCGCTCCTTCCAATGCGCTGTGGAGCTCCATCACGTGGACTCCGCACTGCGCGAAGACCAGTCGAGGCGCGCGCTCGACCCAAGCCGCAAGCACCTGGCCCTTGGTCAATCCTATCGAGACGTAGTTCAGCGGCTTCGTGTTGATCAGAAAATCGTGGCACTCCGCAGCTTGAGAGATCGACCAGGCGCCACCGTAGGCGCGCACGCGGCGTCCCGCGGTTTCGGCGTCCGTCACGATCCTTCGGAGCGCGTTCAAGCCCGCCCGCCATCGCTGTCGTGTCGGTTCCTGCCCGTTGGCGGTGCGGTTCCATGCGTTGTACAGGCGCAGCGCGGTAAACGAGAGGTTTCGATGCTTGTTCTTCCAGGGATAGCCCGGCTCGAAGCTCATTAGCGGTTCGGGGTCGAGTTTGGGCATGCGGGAGCTCCAACCAAGCGCTTCGAATCTGCGTTTACTCCATGCCGGTTGCCGGTTTTACGCGGTCCTTTGCGCATTTCCACTCGAGCTCAATGGGCACCCACAAGCCGAGCGTTATCACTGAAACGAGCGCGTAGCCGAAGTTCGTGTGCGTGGTCACCTCGGCAGCGCCATTGCCTTGACATTCGGGCTGTTCGGCGCTCGGCTGCACTAGCCCCCAAACAAACGCGTGCACGGTCCTCGAGTGGCCCTCGTCGGCGGGCACCGAGTTAATGGGTGTAACCCGGTAGTGGTAGCAACCACCGAAGGCCAGGGCTCCGTAGAGAACCAGCGGGGGAGCGATGAGTCGGCGCATAGCTTCTTCGCAGCGCGAGGATAGCGGCTTGCCCGGGGGACGAGCAACGGCACGGCACCGCGCTTGTGTCAGGTAAGCGGCGGCGCTACCGTCCGCGCCATGGCAAAGCCAACTCGCCCCTGGATCGTCACCCGCCATGACCCCCTAGAAAAGCTCGAGGATAACCTCTGGGCAGTGCAAGGGGACATACCAGGAGTCCCCATGTCGCGGCGCATGTGCATCATTCGACGCGCGGACGGAACGCTCCTTTTCTACAACGCAATGCCTCTGGACGAAAAGGCGCTCGAGGAAGTGAAGGCATGGGGAAAGCCCGCCATCTTATTGGTGGCGCACGATCAGCACATGATCGATGCGCGCCCTTTCGCTGAAAAGCTCGAGCTCAAGGTCTTCGGGCCGAAGGAGTGCGAAGCGAAAATTCGCGCGCGTATAGAGCTCAGCGGGACACTCGAGGACGTGCCCTCCGATCCCGCAATCCAGATCGAAACGGCAGCCGGGGCAAAAACCGGCGAGCCGGTTCTTGCCGTCACCAGCGCCGGCGGCAGAGTAAGCTTGCTCTGCTCGGATGTGCTGATGAACGCGCGACCTCAGAGCATGGGGCTATTTCCGCGCTTGTTGGGTTTCTCCGGGCCGCTCAAAGTGGTGCCCATCTTCCGGATGTTTCTTTTGAAAGACAAAAAGGCTCTAAAGGCGCAGATCCAACGATGGAGCGAGCTTCCGGGCCTCGAGCGCGTGGTACCGTTTCACGGCGACATCATCACCAGCGGCGTGTCGCAAGCATTGCGAGCGGCATCAGCCCCCCTTTGAAGCTGCGCCCAATTTTCGTCAGCCTTCTACTTCAGCGCTTTTAGGATCTTGACCGCCCGGTCGGCATCGCTCTTGTTGTCGAGCGCGATGTAGAGCACCGCGTTTTGTCCGAGCGCCGCTCCGGAGACGCCCCGCAAGTTCAGCCCCGCACTTGCCAGAGCAGTCGTCACTTTGGCCCCCAGGCCCGCGCGATTCCGGCCCTCCACGCGCACTGAGCGAAGCGCAGTAGTCTTCTCGAAACCCGCTGCCCGTGCGGCTTTCGCCTGCCGAGCGCCTTCGATCGGGGTCGTGTACACGACTCCACTTCCCGGCGTTTCCGGCGTGCGGCGCGCGATGAGGGATTCTAAGTTGATGCCCGCGCGCGCCAGGGCCTCGAGCTTTGCAGCCAGAGATCCAGGGGCGTCGTTGAGCCTGGCAGCCCAAACATCAATGGTCGAAATTTTTAGCGTTGAGCGTTTAGCAGCAGCCATGTCTCTCCTCAGGGTAGGCGCCGGTCATATCACGGTCGCACTCTGCTCGCGAGTCTCTTTGTTTGCGCGCGCGCTCAGCCAGGATTAGGCGAACGCTGCGACCTATAAAGTTCAGGGTAGGAGCGCCGCAACATCGATTCGGGATTTGCGCTCCGCCCGAAGGCGCGGTCCTAAAGAGGCGAGCAGCGGGTGGGACGGGTCGGTAGCCCTGAGATCGGCGAGCAGGTCCAGAGCTGCTTCTTGGTCGCCCAAAGCGGCCAGCGCGGCCGCTTCTTGGCTTACGCTCGAGGCAAGCATCGCGAGCGTGTCCGGATCCCGAGACGCGCTGCGGCTTGCAGCCAAGCGCACCCGTTCGAGCGCCCGGTGGGTTTCGTCGGCTCGCCCTTTACGGTCGGATCGGCCCAGCGGATGCGGCGCAAAGCTCATCCAAAACGGCCCGGGGGCCAGGTGATCGATGACACGTCGGTCCCAGTGAGGGTCGAGCTCCACGTACACGGGCGCCGCGTCTGCGAGGGTTGACATGGCAAACTCACCGGGCTTCCCGGTGAGGGCGGTTTCGCGAATCAGCGGAGTCAACGCGGGCTGCTGCGCTAAAAGGCGCACGCCGAGTGAGCCCCGATCCAACAGGGCCAGGGGCACGATGGTCAAATCCGGCCGATCGCCGCGTGCGATTCGGGTTGACCAAAGTCGCCAGGCGATGGCCTCGTCGCGAACCACGAGCGCACTCCCTCGCGGCAGGCTTTCGAGGGCTGTGGTCGTCCACACATCGGTTGCCGAGCGCAAGCGTCGTTCCAGAAACTCGTTGGAATCGCCTCCACCGCCCAGCGCCGAGGCCAGCGCAACCAGCAAGAGCAGCGCGGCTGCGCTTTGCGCAAAAGGCACTCGAACCCGTTTCAAGAATCCCAACGCCTCGGCTGCGCCCAGGGCCGCGAGGATCGTCATGGCTCCCAGACCCAGAAGCTTCACGCTCGAGGCCGCCGGTTGTGCTGCCAAAAGTACGCCCGCGATCGCCCAGCCACCGAGCGGCGCGACAGAGCTTCGCAGGCGCTCTTGGAGGAGGCCGACAGCGCCCAGAGCCCCGAGCCCGAGCACAGCGGGGCCAAGCTGGGTGAACCCCGCCTCCGCCGCCATCCAATGACCTCGGCCCCCACCCGAAAGACCGTTCAGGGCGTATCCGAGGTCTAACCAGGCGCGCGGAGCGAAGGGCCGAATGAGAAAAGGGAGCTCCGCCACGAGGGCGGCGAGGAGCGCGGCTGCGGCTCCCCAAACGGCATAGCGCTCCGACGGCGCCTGGCCGGCCAGTACCAACCGAAGCAGCACTGCGCCGACGAGCGCGCCTCCGGCCCACAGATTTTCGGACGCTGCGAGAGCCAACACGGCCCCCAGCGCACAACCAGCGCGGGGGTCGTTGGGGTAAAGCTTTTCCATCAAAAAGAGGCCCAAGAGGGCCGTCGACGCGGCGACGGTAGCGCCGCCGGCGACATGAGCCTCCACTTGCCAGCTGGGTGACAGCGTTGCGCTCAGCGCCGCCCCTAACGCCAATAGGGGTCCCGCAACCCGCGAGCCCCTGGGAAGGAGTGCCTCAGCGATTCGATAAATGAGCCATGACCCGGCGCCCAGACCCACCGCGCTCACCAACGCCGCGCGCAGCAGTTTGCCCCCAAACGGCAACACCGACGCTCCTAAACTGAGAACGGTCGAGACGGCGCGATCGGGGCCGGTTGGAACCAGGCCGAGCATGTGAACCACAGCCAGGTCTGCGCGCCACTCGGGATTGGGATTCAAGCGCCACAGCGTGAGCGCCAGCGGCAACGCCACCGCCAGAGCGGCGCACGGGCCGTCGAGCGCGCTCTTCGACTGCGCGACAAAAAGCGGCTCGGCCGACATGGCTCGTGTTTGCCGCGCCCCCGTCCAACCGGCCCAGTTTCTCGACGCGGGCGGGAGGGGCGGCTCGCCTGTGCAGGGCCGCCACGCTAGCCTATTGCCCCCCGTTTCCGAGAAATTGGAGTTACCCTTGCCTCGCTTCATCGATGAGCTTCGGCGCACGCACCACTGCAACGCTTTGCGCGCCGCGGATGTCGGCACCGAAGTGGTGCTCTACGGTTGGGTAGCCAATCGGCGCGACCACGGCTCGCTGATTTTCGTTGACCTTCGAGACCGTGAAGGTGTCACCCAGATCGTGTTCGACCCCGAAGCATCCCGCGAGCCGCACCAGCTTGCAGATTCGCTCCGCGCCGAGTGGGTCATAGGAATTCGCGGGACGGTGCGCGACCGGGGCGAGCAGTTCAGCAAAAAGGCGGGCCGCATGGTGAGCGCGGCCAACCCCAACCTGGCGACCGGAGAAATCGAGGTCGAGGTGAACGCCCTCACCATTTTCAACAAGAGCGAGACGCCACCTTTCGCCCTGGAAGACCAGATCGATACCCGTGAGGAAGTGCGGCTCGAATATCGATATCTCGACCTAAGGCGCGCGCCTCTGCAGAAGGCGCTTAAGCTCCGCCACCTCATCAATCAGGCAGCACGCAACTACTTGAGCCAGCAGGGGTGCCTCGAAATAGAAACGCCATTTTTGGTAAGGCCGACTCCGGGCGGCGCGCGCAATTTTCTGGTGCCCTCACGGCTTCACGCGGGAAAATTCTATGCCCTGGCGGAAAGTCCCCAGCTTTTCAAGCAGCTCTTCATGGTCGCGGGGTTCGACAAATATTTTCAAATTGTGCGCTGCTTTCGGGACGAAGACATGCGCCTGGATCGCCAGCCGGAATTCACACAAGTCGACATCGAGCTCAGCTTCGTGAATCAGGACCAGGTTTTCGAGCTCGTCGAAGGTCTGCTCTTCGCGGTGTGGAAAGCCGCCCTCGGCGTCGATCTCGGGGCGATCTATCCGAGCCGGCGTTTCCCCCAAATGGGCTACGCGCAAGCCATGCGCGATTACGGCAACGACAAGCCGGACTTGCGCTTCGGCATGGTCCACGTGGACCTCACCCATCTGGTCATCGAGCACGGCGGAGGAGGGGTGCCGCCGTTTTCGGCCATCGCCGAAAAGTTCCGAAGTGGGGTCTATCGGCGCGAGCTACCGGGGGAAATCGTCAAGGCGCTGCTGGTCCCGGCAAGCGCTGAGCTTTCGCGCGCCGACGGGGAAAAGCTCGAACAGCTCGCCAAGAGCATGGGGGCGGCCGGGCTTGCGCGGGCCAAGCTCGGCGCGAACGGTGCCTGGACTCAGTCGCCGCTCGCCAAAACCGTGAGCGACCCGCTCCGGCTCGCCATCAACCAAGCCCTCGGGGCGAACGAGGGAGATGTCATTCTCTTTCAATTCGGCAAGGCATCACAGGTGCACACCGTTCTCGCCAACCTGCGGGTCTATCTGGGCAAGAAGCTCGGATTAATCCCGGAGGTGGGGCATGGACAAAAGTGGGAGTTCGTTTGGATTGTCGACCCGCCCCTTTTCGACTTCGACGAGCCAAGCGGGCGCTGGGTCGCGGCGCATCACGCCTTCACCCGCCCGCATGACGAGCACGTGGAGCTCATCCAGTCGGACCCGGGGCGGGTGCTTTGTTACCGATACGACCTGGTGCTGAACGGTTTCGAGATCGCGGGAGGCTCCATCCGTCTGCACGACTCCGAAGTGCAGCAGAAGGTCTTTTCGACCCTTGGGATCGCTCCCGCAGAAGCCCAGCAGAAGTTCGGATTTTTGCTCAAAGCGCTCCGCTTTGGAGCGCCCCCCCACGGCGGCATCGCCGTGGGATGGGACCGGATCGCCATGCTGCTTTCGCAAACCGACAGCATTCGCGATGTCATCGCGTTTCCCAAGACCCAGAAGGGCACCGATCTCATGAGCGACGCCCCGAACGCGGTGAGCCCCGAACAGCTCACCGAGCTCCTGATTCGGACGGCGGAACAATGAAAAACCAGGGGCTGCCAAAGGCTCGCCGAGCGCGCTAAGATGGAAGGTCCCGGTCAGCGCCGCTGAATGACCACTGGGATGAGCCGCATTTCGGTCGAGCCGCACTTCGGATGAGCGCACGCGTTTTAGTCGTCGACGATAGCCCCACGATTCGCAAAGTGGTGGCTTCAATCCTTGCCGCGCGTTCTTACGAACCGCTCCTCGCCGCGGACGGTAGAGACGCCCTCGCGATACTGCAAGAACAACCAGTGGACTTGATATTGCTCGACTTCGTGATGCCGCGGATGAACGGCTACCAATTTTGCCGCGAGCTTCGGTCGAAGCCCAACCTGCGGGAGCTTCCGGTGGTGCTGATGAGCGCCAAGGGCGACAAGATCCGCGGCCAGTTTGTGCAGCAAACCGGCTCGGTGGACGCCATCACCAAACCGTTCGACGCGCGCGGTCTCGTGGCGGTGATCGAGGCGGCGCTACAGAAGAAAATGGCCGGGCGTGTACGCCAGGTGGACGCGGCGGCCATGCCCGAGGAAGAGAGCGCGTTCGAGAGCCAACCGAGCGGCCTTCGCGTGAGCGACGAACCGGGCGTGCGGCGCGCTCAAAATGCGCATGAGCTCGGTAGCGCGGTCGCCCGCTTGCTCGCCCCACAGCTCAGCGCGCTCCCCGGTGTTTCCGCACCACAAGAGACGCTGCGGATGCTCATTCAGCAAACGTTTACACCGGCGGTGCTGGAACAGCTTTCCGGCGCCACCAAGGTCCTGTTACAGAGCGACGGCGAACAGCAAGCGCTTTCGGGCGACCTTTCGGTGGTCTCCATTGCGGAAGTTTTGCAGCTCTTCGAGCTCCAACGCCAAACCGGAGCCCTTAGCGTCAGCAGCCGGAATAGTCAGGTGGTCTTATTTTTGCGCAACGGACACCTTGACTTCGCGAGCTTCCGCGGCCTCCGCGACGAATTTTTGATCGGGCGTTATTTCATACAGGCGGGCGTGCTCTCCAGAGACGAGCTCCAGCAGGCGCTCAGCCACCGCCCCGGCCCCCCGCGGCTGCTCGGTGAAACGCTGGTGGTGTTGGGTCACGCCAGCGAACAGCAGGTGCACGATGCGTTGGTGAGCCAGACCTCGGAGCTCGTGTACGAACTCGTGCGCTGGCCCTCGGGGCGGTTTGCTTTTCAGCCGGGGGTGTCGAATCCGGCGGCAGTCAAAGCCGCGCTCGGGCTCCCCTGCGGAGCGCTGGTCATGGAGGGCTTCCGTCGCGTGGATGAATGGAGGCTCATCGAAGGCTCGTTCGATTTCGACGAGGTGCTCTACTGCGATCAGGTGGCCATCGAACGAATGTGGGACTCGTCTTCGCTCACCAATCAGGAACAGCGCGTGCTCGAGGTCATAGACGGCGAGAGGACCGTCCGAGAAATCGTGGATGTGATGGGCGGCAGTGCCTTCGAGCTGTGCAAGATCCTGTATCAGTTTCTAAACTCGCGCCTGGTGCGACGCCGGGCGGCATAGTGAAGTGCTACCTTCATCCGCCATGATCATCGAGCCCGTGACACCGGGGGACTGCGACGGTGTCGCCGCCCTGTGTGAGCTCACCGGTACCGAGCTCGACCCGGCAGCCGAGCTCGCCAAGGGGTACGCCAGCATTTTGGTGGCCCGGGAGGAGTCTGCCTCGCCCGAGCCGCTCGGCTTTGCCCTGGCGTGGACCGCTGCAGATGAGCTCCACGTGATCCAGCTCTTGACGCATCCGGCCTACCGCCGAAAAGGCGTCGGGCGCGGCCTGATGAACGCATTACTCGAATGCGGACGGCGCCGTCAGGCGCGGCGCATCCTGCTCGAGGTGCGGCGGAGCAACCGGGCGGCCATCGCCCTCTATCAATCGCTCGGCTTTCGTTCCTTCGGGGTCCGTCGCCGCTATTATGCCGATACCGATGAAGATGCGGTCGAGATGGTGCTGAGCCTGGACACGGAGCTCGGTGTCTGAACCCCCGGTTGCCGCGGTGAATCCCCCCGAGATCCAAAAGCCCAAATTTGTGAGCTTGCCGCTCGCTGGCCGCGAGAGCTTCGGCGCCTCGTATCACGTGCTCACTTTTGACCACCCCGAAGGCTCGGGCGCACTCCCCGGCCAGTTTGCGATGGTTCGGGGAGCGGAATGGGGAGAGTCGCCACTCCTCCCGAGGCCGATGAGCTATCTTAGCGGCGGGGACTCTCCGTCCATCTTGATAAAGGTGTTGGGAGAAGGCACGGCGCGCATGGCGCGCGCAGAGCCCGGTGAACGGTACTTTTTGCTCGGACCGCTCGGTCGCCCCTGGCGCCCACCAACTCCGGGCCGCCGGCCGCTGCTCGTCGGCGGGGGCGTTGGGATCGCGCCGCTACTCTTTTTTTGCCGCTGGCTGGTTGAGCGCGGATTTTCCCCGCTGAGCCTGTATGGAGGCCGGAGCGAACACGACTTACCGCTCAGCCGTGAGCTTTCGAAAATCAGCGATTTACAGGTGACCACCGAAGACGGATCGGGCGGCGCACGCGGCCGCGTGACCGATGTCTTGGAGAAGCTCCTCCAGCCGGATATGGAAGTCTACACGTGTGGTCCCCACCGCATGATGGCCCTGGTTGCCGACATTTGCGACCGACACGACATCGTGTGTGAAGCCTCGCTCGAAACTCCCATGGCGTGCGGCTACGGCGTGTGCCTCGGATGCGCAGTGCCCACAACCGAAGGGCGCTTCCTCTACGCCTGTGTCGAGGGACCTTGCGTCGATGCGCGGCGCGTGGATTGGCGCCCCGGTGCCGGTGCTTTCGACCGGGCAGAAGACGCAGCATGTCCCAGCGCGTAAAAATCGGCGCCCTTGAGCTAAAAAACCCCGTTTTGACCGCGTCTGGGTGTTTCGGCTACGGGCTCGAATACGACGATTTTTTCGACGTGGCAGAGCTCGGCGCCATCTGCACCAAAGGGCTCAGCTTGTTGCCGCGACCCGGCAGCCCCCCGGAGCGCATCTGCGAAACCGCCGCTGGAATGCTCAATGCCATCGGCCTTGCCAACGTGGGAGTCGAGGCTTTTTGCAGAGAAAAGCTTCCGACCTTGAGGCGCCGCGGGATTGGCGTCGTGGCCAACATTTTTGCCAGCAACGTCGAAGACTTCGTCGCCATCGCGTGCCGGCTGGAGCAGGAGAGCGGCATTTCGGCCGTCGAGCTCAATGTTTCCTGTCCCAACGTCAAAGCGGGGGGAATCGAGTTCGGCCGGGACCCGGAGCTCTGCGCGCGTGTCACCAGCGCGGTGCGCGGCGCCACCAGCCTCCCGCTTTGGGTCAAAATGAGCCCGGAGGCCGGCGACTTGGTTCAGGTTGCCCGCGCCTGTCAGGATGCGGGCGCAGACGCCATCACCGCCATTAACACCATCCGAGGCATGGCCATTGATCCTCAAAGCAGAAAGCTCCGTTTGGCCAACTCCACCGGCGGGCTCAGCGGACCCGCGCTCAAACCCATCGCGCTCCGCATGGTTTGGGAGCTCGCAAGCAGCATCGACATTCCCGTAATTGGGATCGGCGGCATCGCGACCGCGGGCGATGCAATCGAGTTTTTGCTGGCAGGAGCCACTGCAGTGCAGGTCGGCACCGCCAACTTTTCCGATCCGTGCGCGGCGTTGAAAGTGGCCCGCGGAATTCGCGCTTATTGTGAGGCGCGCGGACTTTCCGCGAGCGCCCTGGTCGGCCAAGCAAAATGAACGGCACTCTGCTCCCTAGCTTGGGAGGTCTAATCGTATTTTTGGCGGGAAGCTGCCGCACCACTTCCAACGAACCGCCCCAGCGCACAGAGCAAAGCCCCAATGCCAGCATTTTGCCGGCGCCGTTGCCCTCGGTGACGGAGCCTCGAAGTCACCTGCGCTCTGGGTTGGCGGGGGACGTCGAGACTGGCCGGGGCGCGTGGGCCGATGCAGCGCCGTCCGCCCCCGTGGAAGTGCGCGACGATGAGCCGCTGCCCGCCGACACGCAACCTTCACGCGACACAGCCGGTGTCGAGCTCACGGCGGTGTGGCGCTGGCGGGATGTCCCTCAGGCTCCATCCTTCCCTGAGGTCAATCTGGAATCGGTACGGGCTGCTCGGGACCGAACCGCATTTTCCGTCTCCATCAAGCTGAGCTCTTCCGGGCGAATGCGTTATACGCTGAAATCCAACGCCTTCCGCCTCCCCAGCGAAACCGAGCTCAGAAGCAAGCAGGGAATCTTGGGACACGTATTGGTGTGGTCCGATCGCACCGATTATCGAATCCTCGGGCCCGGCACACTGCGAGCGCTGTTTGTCGAGGGAAGCGCCGACGCCACTCCGATGGTTCGGCCTAAAGTGCGCCTGCTTGGCGCGATAACCGCCGCGGCGCAACCCGGTGAAAGACTCGAGCTTTCTACGCCAACCGGGC
>DASXTY010000063.1:0-8572 GCA_036505155.1 Polyangiaceae bacterium
AGCGGCGCTTTGGCATGGACCTACTATATCCGACAACCCGCTATGTCGACGGCCTCTCCACCACCACCCTAAAATGGAAGAATCCGAGTACCGGGCTGGATGAAATCATCCAAAATCCGCTCTATCCCGAGACATCTCGCAGTCCATCTTCCGTATTTCTCGTCGGCATCGTCGGGGTGCCGTGGCAGGACGTGGCAACCTCAGAGAGCCTGATCGGTTCTGGGCTCGCCTATCTGACCGCAGACCAGCTCAAGAGCTTGGGGCGTTGGAGCGTGATTCTTGGCGATCCATCGAGCGGCATCCAGCCCACCGATCCCCTGATGATCGAACGCGTCGTCCCACGCACGGGCGTCAATCCCATCCTCAACGCTCCGCTTGCACCGACAACCTCCACCAACCCGCAGGAAAACCCCATCAACGGGCACGAATACCACGCAGTGGCGGACTTGCAATTCGCCTGCATTTTCCAGCTCGAAGTCCCGCGCGACTGCAACCTAGTTGCAGAAGACAAGGGATGCGACTGCAAGCCAAGCGAATTGTTGGATTGGATGAACGTGCCCTACAATAAGCCGCTTTGTCAGCCGCCGGGAGGTGGGGTAGCTGGTACCACGCAATACTTCGCGAAAGCATATCCCGGGCTGAGAGAGCTCCAGGTGCTCAAGGAGTACGGCTCGAACTCCGTCGTCACCTCAATCTGTCCGAAGCAAACCACCGGGGCCGCCGACGATCCGAGCTTTGGTTATAACCCGGTGATTCCGGCGTTCATCGAGCGCGTGCGGGGCGCGTTGCGATAAGGCGTACAAAGTAGGTAGGATGAATAGGCTTCGCTCGGTTCTTTTTGCAGCTGTCGGTGTGGGGTGGATAGCGGCGTGCTCGGGCCCGTCCGGTACGCCGGCGCGCAATAACGATTCGGGAGGATCCGGCGGCGCGAACACGGGCGGAAGAGGCGGCAGCGGGGGATCCACCGGGGGCAGCGGGGGATCCGCCGGGGACAGCGTCCCGCGCGCCAGCAAGATGGACCTTTTGTTCGTCGTCGATAACTCGATCTCAATGGCGGACAAGCAGGCGATCATGGCCAAATCTGTTCCGGGCTTGGTTCAGGGGCTCATCAACCCGGTGTGCGTGGACGTGAATAACCCCACGGTAACGCAGCCGGGACCCGGGGCTACGCTTTCGTGCCCGAGCGGCTTCAGGAGAGATTTCACCCCGGTCAACGATATCCACATCGGCGTCACCACCTCGTCTCTGGGCACGCACGGGGGGCAATACTGTGATGAGACCGTGATGGTGCAAGTGCCGATGCCGCCGCACTACAACTTGACCCTTAACGACAAGGCCCACCTGCTTGCCAAGGTCCGGAGCGGCCTCTACAGCTTCAACAATGCTGGGTTTTTGGCCTGGGAGCCTGGCGACGCCAGCTTGAGCGTCCACGAGAGAGATGCTGCCACGCTGGTTACGGACTTTACCAACATGGTCACCGCCGCCGGAGAAACCGGGTGCGGCTACGAGGCGCCGCTCGAAAGTTGGTATCGATTCCTCATCGACCCACACCCGCCGGATCGGGTCGAGCTTGACTCCACGACCAGTCAGGCGGTGTTGGTCGGAGAAGACACGGAGCTTCTGGCCGAGCGTGCGGCCTTTCTCCGCCCAGACTCGTTGCTCGCGGTCTTCATGTTGACGGACGAGAACGACTGCTCAATTGTGGATGGCGGCTACGGCTGGCTCACCAGTACCTACCGCCTTGGCACCAGGCTATTCAACATGCCGAGGGGCACTTCGGCCTGCGCTTCTCAGGGTCCGAACAGCCCGTGCTGCCAGTCCTGCATCGAGACCAAGACGGCGCCGGGTTGTCCCCTGATCGCGCAAGACAGCGAATGCTTGAAGGGGTCTCTCACGCCTGCTGAGGATCTGCTGAACCTCCGCTGCTGGGACCAAAAGCGTCGCTTTGGGATGGATTTATTATATCCGACCAGCAGGTACACCGAGGGGCTGTCGTCGGCCACCTTGACGGTGCGGGATGCGTACACCGGCGAGGTCAAGCAGCTCGTCCCGAACCCGCTCTATGCTGGAACGAACCGGAGCCCGTCCCTGGTGTTTCTGATCGGCATCGTGGGAGTGCCTTGGCAGGACATCGCCACGGCAGAAAGCCTGAGCGGTTCGGGCCTCAAATATTTGACTGCAGATGAGCTCAACATGCAGAATCGATGGCGGGTGATCCTCGGCGATCCATCCAGCGGCGTTCTTCCGACCGATCCGTTGATGCTGGAAACACCGGTTCCGCGGACGGGGACGAGTCCCATCGTCAACGTCCCGCTCGCGCCAGTGACCTCGACCAACCCGAAAGAGAACCCGATTAACGGGCACGAATATCACGCGGTTGCGGACCTGCAATACGCCTGCATTTTTCAGCTCGAAGTCCCGCGCGACTGCACGGTAGTTGCGGAGGACAAGGGATGCGAATGCAAGCCACGCGACCTCACCGATGTGTACATGGTGCCGTACAATAAGCCGCTTTGTCAGCCGCCGAGCGGTGGGCCGGCGGGCACGACTCAATACTTCGCGCCAGCATATCCCGGGCTGAGAGAGCTCCAGGTGCTCCAAGATTTCGGCTCTAATTCCGTTGTCACCTCGATTTGTCCGAAACAGACGACCGGCGTCACCGACGATCCGAGCTACGGGTATAATCCCGCTTTACGGGCGTTCATCGACCGCGTGCGCGGCGCGTTGCAGTAGACTTCCCTGGCTCGCGTTTCTGCCCGAGGGCTCGAAGAGCGCCCGAGGCCCTTCGATCCCGGACCCCCTGATCCCTATCTGTTGCCACAAGATAGTTGGCATACCAAGTATCTTTTTCGCGTGAAACGGGTCTTCCGCCGAACTCGAATCGTGACCCAGGTGACCCTTGAGGGCGTTTGGCTGTACAACCGTAGGCCTGCGCCATGTCAGAGCTCGTCAGAGTCGCTTTCGCGGTGAGCGCCCACCCGGACGACATCGAATTCAATATGGCGGGCACGCTATTATTGCTCCAGCGCGCCGGATGCGAGATTCATTACATGACGCTCGGCAGCGGGTCCTGTGGCAGCGTGGAGCTCGACCGCGATGCCATCGTCGAAGTCCGGTGTAAGGAAGCGCGAGCGGCGGCAGCATTCGCCGGCGCGATCTTCCACGAGAGCCTGGTGGACGATTTGGACATTTTTTACGAGCTCCGGACGTTGCGCCGGCTCGCTTCCGTCATGCGCGAGGTTGCACCGGACATCGTGCTCACCCACCCTCCGGACGATTACATGGAGGACCACACCAACACCTGCCGACTGGCTTTGACCGCGGCTTTCGCCACCAAGATGCCGAATTTTCGGGTGGAGCCACCCCGCGCGCCGGTGCAGCAGGACATCACCGTCTATCACGCCCAACCCCACATGAATCGTGACCCTTTCGGCCGCCTGGTCGAGCCCCAGCTCTTCGTGGACATCGGGGAGGTGTTGGAGGACAAGCGCGCCATGTTGAGCCACCACCAAAGTCAGAAGCGCTGGCTCGACGTGAGCCAAGGAATGGACTCGTACCTCCAAGCGATGGTCGACTCAGCAGCCGGTGTGGGAAAGATGTCGGGCAAATACGCCCACGCCGAAGGCTGGCGCCGTCACTACCACGCCGGCTTTTCGAGCCAGGAAATGGATCCGCTGCGCGATGCTCTTCAGGGCCGTGTGCTTTTGCGAAACGCTGGGACCTAGCTGTGACAAACCGCGTTGATCGCTTCGACCAGCTGGTCTTCGGTTTTGGCGGCTTGGTCGAACTCGCGCTGCTTTTCTTTGGCTGCCTTGGCATCCATCTTTTCGACTGCTGAAGCCACGTCGCGCAGCGTTGCTGCGGCTTGCTCGGCCACTGCTTGGTACTTGTCAACGTGCGGCTTGAGCTTCGGCGCCGTGACATCGAGTGCCGTGACTTTGGCCGCCAGCTTCTCGAAGCGCACGGACAAGTCTCGGGTCTCTTTGACCACGGTGGCGACGTCGGGATTTTTCGCGCGCGGCTGGGCGTCGAGCTCCTGTTTAGAGGCGTTCACAACGCGAATGAATTGGTTGCATTCCTTGAGCTGCTTGAACTTGGTGCAACCGGTCAGACCGGGAACGAGCAGCGCTCCCAAGGTCGTGATGGACAACCAGCTCTTAAGACCGCGCATCGCGAATGTGTTCAGTGAACCGTGCCTTCGCCGGGCAGGGGCGGTTGAGAACCCTGTTCATCGCCGGGCTGGTCCGCTTCTTCGGGGAAGTCGCCGCTCAAGATGCGTTCCGCCTCCGCGTCCATGGTTCCTTCCAGCATTTTCTTGCACATCAGAAGGTCGGCGCGCGCGCTCCAGATGGGATGCTCGAAAGACGTCGGGTGGTTACCCTCCACCAGCCAGTGCGATAGCCACGCAGGGCCGTAGGCGGCGATCGGAGCCAGGTAAAACAGCCAGCGTCGCTTGGTGAGCACTCCCCCGGCCACACAAGCCAGCGCCAATGCCGTGCCGGCGCAATGGATTTGCCGGGTGAGCTTCTTCGAGTGCGCGCGAACGTATTGGGGCCAAAATTCTTCGAACGACTCGATCCGCTGGTCCATGAGGTATCCTCCGGTTCTGACCGAGCTCTAGTATACAGGCAGACTTTGGCAAATCCATCAATCCCCGCGCCCCGACTGGTCCGTTACCTTTCAGCGCTCGCAGGCGCTCCACCAAACCCGACCACGGCGGCTTACCTTGCCGCGCTCGACGGAGTTTCGGCGATCTCGCCCTTGGTCGCCGACACCATATTGCAGGAGCTCAGGGATCAGCGCCAGAACCTGAAGCTCATCGCCAGCGAGAACTTCAGCTCACTAGCGGTGCAGCTCGCCATGGGAAACCTCCTGACGGATAAATACGCGGAGGGCTACCCGCAGCATCGGTTCTACGCGGGCTGCGACAACGTCGATGTGATCGAGTCGGAAGCGGCGCGGTTGGCCTGCGAGCTTTTTGGAGCCGAACACGCATACGTGCAGCCGCACTCGGGGGCAGACGCCAACCTGGTGGCATTCAGCGCCATCCTGCTGGCCAAGGTGGAAAAGCCGCTGCTTGAAAAAATGGGAGAGCCCAACGTCGCTAAGCTCGAACGCGAACAATGGAATCAAGTGCGCAGCGCGTTGCACGGTCAGCGCCTGCTGGCGCAGGACTACTACTCCGGCGGCCATCTCACCCACGGGTACCGATTCAATATTTCGGGCCACCTTTTCGACGTGCACACCTACCGCGTCGATCAAAAGACCAAGCTCATCGATTTGGATGTTCTGCGAAAGCAATTACATGAGGTAAAGCCGCTGATTTTGCTGGCGGGTTACAGCGCCTATTCGCGCAAATTGAATTTTGCGAAAATGCGCGAGCTGGCGGACGAGGTCGGCGCGGTATTCATGGTGGACATGGCGCATTTCGCAGGACTCGTGGCGGGCAAAGTCTTCACCGATGACTTTGATCCGATTCCCCACGCGCACGTCGTCACCTCCACGACTCACAAGACGCTGCGCGGCCCCAGGGGCGGAATCGTGCTGTGCAAAAAGGAATTCTCGGAACATGTCGACAAGGGCTGCCCGACGGTTATGGGCGGACCGTTGCCCCACGTGATGGCGGCCAAGGCGGTGGCTTTCAAAGAAGCCATGGCGCCCGAATTCGCCGTGTACGCGCAGCGCATCGTGCAAAATTCCCAAAGTCTTGCCCAGGAGTTCCTCGGCTTGGAAGTTTTGGTCCTCACCGGCGGTTCTGATAACCATTTGCTTTTGGTCGACGTGGGACGGAGCTTTGGGCTGACCGGGCGGCAAGCGGAGTCTGCTTTGCGCGAGTGCGGCATCACTTTGAATCGCAACTCGCTGCCCGACGATCCCAACGGTCCTTGGTATACAAGCGGGCTCAGATTTGGCACGGCGGCAGCGACCACGCTCGGGATGGGCGCTCCAGAAATGAAGGAAGTTGCGGCGATTGTCAGAGAAGTGCTGTCGGCGACCAAACCGGCTGTCACCTCCAAGGGCGAACCCAGTCAAGCCAAATACGACATCGACTCGGCCGCCAAACCGCGCGCTCGCGAGCGGGTTGCGGAGCTACTCCGCGACTTCCCACTCTACCCCGAGCTCGGGGAAATTTAGGCGCTTTTAGGCGCTCCCCATTGCCCGCTGCAGCAGCGCTTCCAGCTCATTCTGGGACACCATGCGACGGAAGATGCTCACCACGCGCCCTGCGCGGTCGACGATGACCAGGGTTGGAAGCTCCTGCACGCCGTAAGCTCGCGCTGTTTCATTGGTGTGGTCCGCGACCGAAGCGTAGCCGATGGACCGGCTTCGCAGAAATCGCACCGCGGATTCCGGTTCGTCGCCGGTGTTTACCCCCAGCGCTATCGCTCCTTTGCCAGCGTATTGCCGGGAGAGGCGATCGACGATCATAGCTTGTTGCCTGCACGGCCCACACCAACTGGCCCAAAAGTCGAGCAGCACCGCCTGGCCTTTCAACTCGGACAGCCGAACGCGATTTCCGGTTCCGTCACCGTAGATGACCGGAAGAGTGAAATCCGGCGCCTGCTTCCCCTCCAGGTTTTCGCGTCCCGTGAGGCGCGGCAGCACCACCAGGCCAATCAACAGGCTTAGCGCCAGGACCAGTCCCGAAGTCCACCAACCACTATTTTCGGACTCGTTTGAGCCCCGCTTGTCGCGGTCGCGGCTCCTCGAGAAAAAGCCTTTGGATATTCGCTTGGTCAAACTGCCGTGGTTCCACTTGGGTTCTTACGCGATGACGGCGGTCCCTGCCAGTCGCGCGCCTCGAGAGCCGCGCGGGCTCCAGCCGTTCCCACGGCGGGAAGGCGGATTTGCACTAGGGCGCCGCCCAAAGCGCTTTGCTCGGCACCAATGCTTCCGCCGTGCTCGATCACGATCTTTTTCACGATGGCGAGGCCCAGCCCGGAGCCGTCGGTTTTGGTCGTCACGTACGGGTCGAAGGCGCTGTGCCGCAGTTCCAGGGGAATGCCGGGACCGTTATCCTCCACGTCCACTTCCCAGAAGTCACCCTGGCGGCTGAGCCGCACCGTAACCCGGCCGTCTTTTCGCCCCGCTGCGCTGAGTGCCTGATCGGCGTTGCGGATCAAGTTGATGAGCGCCCGCCGCATCATTTCGCGATCCATGTAAACCATCGCGACCTCACCCGGCAGCTCGAACTCCACGCGGACCCCGAGTCGGTCAGCCTCCACTGTTTCGGCATCGGGTAGCTCGCTGGTCGGTTCGGCGAGCAGGGCCAGATATTGACTCTGATCGCGAAGAAACTCCGCCAAGTCCGCCGGTTTTAAATTCGCCTGGGGCAGTCGCGCGAAAGCCGAGAACTCGCTCACCAATCGATGCAGCGAGCCGACCTCGTCTTCCACGATTTCGAGGGCCGTATCCAAAAGGCGCTTGAACTCGGGATCGGAACCCGGGTAACGGCGGTGCACATCCTGGATCGCCAGTTGAATCGGCGTCAGCGGATTTTTGATTTCATGCGCCAGCCGACGAGCCATTTCCTGCCAGGCAGCCATGCGTTGCAAATATTCTATGCGCGCCCGATTCGACTCGATTTCGCCGAACATTCGGTTGAAACCACGCGCAAGATCGGTGATTTCATCGGCGCCCCCCACGGCGACGCGAGTGCTCAGGTCGCCGGCTCCCGCTTTGCGCGTCGCCTCCGCAAGCTGTCCGATGCGCGAAGACACGCCGCGCGCCAAGAGCGCGCCGACTCCCACTGCCGCGATGATGGTAAGGCCGAGCAGAGCTGCGAAGGCCAACACATAACTCGACTCGTCCGCTTCGCGACGCCGCTCGATTCTTCGATACTGATCCACGAAATTGCTCATTGCTTCCAGCCCGTCGAGGCGCGCCTTGTCGGCGGCAAACACCGCCACGAGCTCGGGACCTTGAGCCTCTGGTGCAAACTCCCCAGCTGGCTCGCTCGCACCACCGTCGTTTGCATCCGAAAGCGAGCGCACCAGCTCGAGCTTGTGCTCTTTTTCCGGATTCAGCGGCTGGCCGCGATCCAGAGAACCCAGCGCCCGTCCTTGCGCATCCCGAACTGAGAGCGAAACCAGCCTTGGATAGCGCTGGAAAGCCTGCCGGAGCTCGCGCTCCAACGCCGCTCGATCGCCCGCCCGCGCCGCCTGTCGCAACGACCCTCCGGCTGCAATTGCACTGGCTTCATATCCCATGGCCTCTTTGATGGCGCGCGCCAAGTCCTGATAGAGTCCTAGCGACTCGTCGAGACGCGCCCCCACTTCGGGTATGAAAAAACGAGCGGAAGTCTGTCGAACGGTCTTCTCGTTGACCACGATGGCGACCAAGACCGGAATCAAAGCGGTCAGCACAATCGCCACGGCAAGCTGTCGCCAAATGCGGCCGAAGACGGCCATGGCCTCCGAGCCTAGCGTAAAAGGGGATTGTGTTGCCTCCCCCCAGAGGTGCTCGGGCTCGTGCTCGCGCGCGAGGCCCCTGCGCGCCTCTGCCCCCTCCAAGCGTCCCGGCTTCGCCGGTCCGCGGAGGGGGTCCTCAAAGAAGGACATTGGGGCGTGTC
>DASXTY010000064.1:0-3561 GCA_036505155.1 Polyangiaceae bacterium
AATCCGTTTCCCGTAGCGCGCCACCATCGAGGCCTCGATGGCGTCTGCCGACTCACCGGCGCGCAGACGGCGACGAATTTCGCTTCGCAGTGAGTTGGCGAGCTCCGAGCCGTGGACATCCAGAGTCTGGATCCAGCAGCAGGGCGCGAGCAGGCGACCTTCCAGGCGCGCTGCGCCGGGCACGTACTCGCTGAACTCGACGGGCGGGGCGGCAACGTGTTCGACGGGCCCCGCTACGACACCGGGTTCGGTCCCGAGCGCCGCGCCCCCAGAGAGCGCGACGAGCGCGAACAACATAGCCAGGGGGGCTCGCTTCATGTGCTTCGACTCGCATTGTACCCCGTTGGTTCGGAGCTCGCCCATCCCCTTGCCCCGTTTCGAGCGCCTGGCAGTGTGAAAGCCGCCGAAGTCCGCCTTTTTTGTTCCATGTGGCGGAGAACCGCTCTAGAACCGTGCAAAAAGTCACCGATTCCATCAGCCCAATGCGCCAGCGGGCGGAGGCCAGCGGCGAAGAGCGTACGGGCAAATGTTAGAGACAGCCCCCCATCCAGCCGACGGTTCGGGCGCGATGTTCGATCTCATCGCCAGCCGTTACGACCTATTAAACCGCCTGATGTCATTCGGAACCGACCAGAGCTGGCGTCGTAAAGCCGTGCGCGCGTTGGAGCTTCGGCCAGGGGACCGGGTGCTCGACCTTGCAACCGGCACTTGCGACATGGCAATCCTGGTCGCACAAACGGAACCGACCGCTGCGGTTGTGGGGCTCGACCCGTCTGAAAAAATGCTCGAGATGGGTCGACGCAAGCTGGCCACACGCGGAATTCGCGACCGCGTCACACTGGTGGCAGGCGATGCTCAGACGCTGCCGTTCCCGGAACGGAGCTTCGACGGACTGTGCATGGCGTTCGGAATCCGCAACGTGCCGGACCGTATGCGTGCCCTGCGCGAGATGGCGCGGGTCACTCGACGCGGTCGTCACATCGTGCTGCTGGAGCTATCCGAGCCAACCAATGATTGGCTGGGGGCTTTCGCGCGGTGGCATGTCCACGTGTTGGTGCCGTTTCTCGGTGGGTTATTGTCAGGGTCCCGCGAGTACCGCTATTTGCAGCGCTCCATCGCCGCATTTCCACCGGTCGAAGCATTCCGAGCCATGATCACCGAAGCCGGACTCCGCGTGCGAGACGTTCAACCGCTGAGCTTTGGTGCTTGTCACCTGTACGTAGCCACCGTGCCCGAAGAATCATGACCGAAGCGGCACCCGCGCTCAGTAACCCGCCTCCGATCGCTCTGCGATCGCCCGACGATTTCGCGCCCCTGCGCGATTTCGTTCGCAAAGCTTTAGCTCAGTCTGAACCGGCTGAGGACGATACGGTGAGCATTGCGGTCCCGGCACCGTTGGCCCCGATTGAAACCCTGTTCGAGCATGCCGGCTTGGATTGCTCGGTCTCGCTGCTCTGGGCGCCCCCGGGGTCTCAGCAGTTCGCCGGCGTCGGCGCGGTGCACGATTTTCGCGCCCACGGAGAGCAGCGTTTTCTGCGAATTCGAGAGCTGGCTGCCGAGCTTTGGCCAAAGTTACAGTGTTTGGCGGCGCCGGGAATTCATCTGGAGCCTCGCCTGTGGGGGGGTTTCGCGTTCCAGGTTGGACGGAGCTCCGGACATCTTTGGCGCCCGTTTGGGGAAGCTTGGTTCGTCCTGCCGCGGCTGGGTTATTCGACGGTAAACGGCAGCGCCGTACTGAGCCTAGCCGTCACCGGGAATGAGGCGCGAAATCGACGCCGGGTCGAAGAACTTCTCGAAGAAATGGAGCGCGCTTGGCGGCGACTGCTCGATGGCAACCAGCGAGACGCGCTTTCCGAGTCTGGGCCCCCCGCCAAAGTGGTTCATCTCCAGCAGGGCTCGTTCCGCGAGTGGGCGGGCCTAGTCGAAGATATCCGCGGTGACATCCAGAGCGGCCACCTCGAAAAAGTGGTTCTGGCGCGCCGCACGGTTCTGGAGCTGAGCCCGGACCCCGAACCGGTGCGCGTATTGCGGCGCCTTCGCAGCGAAGCCGAAAACTGCACGCGTTTCGCCTTCCGCTCCGGCGATCGCACTTTTGTCGGCGCGAGCCCGGAGGGTCTCGCATTGAAGCGCGGATTGTATCTTCAGACAGAGGCGGTTGCCGGCTCCACGCGCGCCGGCGGGGGAGACCAAGCGCGATGGCTCTTAGAGAGCCCCAAAGAACTTTGGGAGCACGCCATTGTGGTGAGGGAGCTGTTGAGTTCTCTGAGTCCGCTGACCAGCCGAATCGACTGCCCCGAGCGGCCCGAGGTGCGAAGCCTTCGTTACGTATTGCACCTGCGCACACCGATACAAGCTCGGCTCCGGGAAAGTTACCACCTGCTCGAGCTGGTCGAACGTTTGCACCCCACGCCCGCGGTCGGCGGTGTTCCGGCCGGCGACGCGCTGGACTGGATTCGTCAGAGAGAGCCGGATGAACGCGGCTGGTACGCGGGCCCGGTTGGGTGGTTCGACGCGGCGGGTGATGGGGAATTTTCGGTGGCGTTGCGCTCGGGGTTGCTGGAAGGGCCCCGCGCGCACGTGTACGTGGGGGCCGGGATCGTGCGGGATTCCGGCGCGGAAAGCGAATACGCCGAAACGCAGCTCAAGTTGATATCGCTATTGAGCGCGCTCGGCGCCGAGCCATGACGCCGCTAAACCTTCAGGATCAATGGGCCCGACTTCTGATTTCCAGCCTCAAGGCAGCAGGTGTGGAGCACGTCAACGTCACACCCGGTTCGCGATCCACTCCTTGGACTTGGGCGGCGCTTCAGCAACCCGGCCTTTGCTGTCACCTTCACATTGACGAGCGCTCCGCGGCTTTTTTCGCGCTCGGGCAAGCGAAAGCCACCGGCGCGCCGAGCCTTCTCATTTGTACTTCGGGAAGCGCGGTGGCCAATTACTTTCCCGCAGTGATCGAAGCCAATGCGTCCCGCACACCACTGCTGGTACTCAGCGCCGACCGACCCTTCGAATTGCAAGGAGTCGATGCTCCTCAAACCATCGATCAGACCAAGCTTTTCGGAAGTCATTGCCGACGTTACCTGGACCTCGGCGTTCCCTCGGCCCGTCACTCCGCATTGCGCGCGTTGGCGCGCACAGCGGTGCAAGCGGTGCACGCCACACAATATCCCGAACCGGGCCCGGTGCAGCTGAACGCTCGCGCCAGTAAGCCGCTGGAGCCTCAGTCGGCCGAAGGAGAGTTGGCGAGCAGCCTGGAGCGCGAAGTGGAGACCTTGGTCCTGGCCGGCCCGACTCGCGCTTCGACGCCAACGGCTCAAGCGGACGTCGCAGCCATACGGCGCTGCGCGGAGTCCGCAGTCGCCGCCGCGCGCGGGCTCATCTTGTGCGGTCCAGAGCCGATGGCGAGCCAAAAGCACGCGGGGCCGCTTTGGGAATTTGCCAGCGCTACGGGTTTCTTAGTGCTTTGCGAAGCGGCCAGTCAGAGGCGTTTTGCAGTACCCCAGGGATTTCCGGACGCACAGGTGTGTGACGGATTCCCCACCCTGTTCGGCCTGGACGAAT
>DASXTY010000065.1:0-7667 GCA_036505155.1 Polyangiaceae bacterium
CTGCGCATCGATTTGTCCGACGATGTAAAGACGCTGAGCCCAGAAGAAGCCAAGGCCCACCTCGACGATTACGTGAAGGCGCGTATCGAGTCGCTCGGCGCGGGAGAACCGCAGAACGTGGTGACGCACATTCGGGTCGGCGCTCCGACGACTGAAGTGATCGCTCTAGGGCGCGAGCTCGACGCGGACCTCATGGTAATGGGCACCCACGGGCGCCGAGGAGTGAAAAGGTTATTGCTCGGATCGGTTGCGCAAGCGGTTGCGCGCAACGCGGGCTGCCCAGTGCTGGTGGTGCGGCCACCGGCCTCGGGTGATCATCCGGGAGCCGAAGTGTGAGCGAGCCGGTGCGCCGGGTTCAAGCTCCTGTGAACTTGGCATGGATCGACCTGGAGATGACCGGGCTCGACAGCGGGCGGGATGTCATTCTGCAAGCCGCGCTGGTGATCACCAACAGTGTGCTCCATCCGCTGGAAGAGTTTAGCTGCGACGTTTGGCAACCCGCTGCGGCGCTAGAATCAATGGTTCCCGCGGTGCGAGAAATGCACGAAAAGAGCGGTTTGCTAGGACGCGTGGCCCGCTCGAGCATTGACCTTCGCGCCGCGGAAGGGAGCCTTCTCGAGCGGATATCAGGCTGGTGTCCCTATCCCGCTGTCATCGCGGGGAACAGCATCGCTCAGGACCGCCGCTTCATCGATCGGCACCTGCCGGGCCTAGCGGGATATCTCCACTATCGCATGCTGGACGTGTCGACGGTAAAGCTCCTCGCCCGCCTTTGGTACGGCGAGAGTGCTGTATACGTAAAATCCAAGGCGCAGGAGCACGACGCGCTGGTCGACATCAAGAACTCCATCCGTGAGCTGGCGCACTACCGGGCGACGTTATTTCGGCCGTAGCGATCCTGTGTATTCCGCCTTGATTCTGAGGACCCTAACAAGGACGATGCGTGCCGGTCGGGAAGATTTTTCCAGGGTTCAACAGTGATTGAGGGTCGAAGACGCGCTTGAGCTCGCGCTGCAGATGGATGAGCTCGTCCGATTGCTCGAGCGGCAAATAACGAGCCTTCAAAACCCCCACCCCGTGCTCACCGGTGAGCGTTCCGCCGAGGTCGATGGTGTCTCGAAACAGCTGTTCGATGCACCGCTCGACGCTCTCGAGTTCTTCGGAGTGATCCCAGAGGAAGTTCACGTGCAAATTGCCGTCTCCCGCGTGTCCGTAGGTGAGGGTCTTTACCGCGGCGGCGTCGCTAGTGGCTTTTACCCGATCCAGGAGCTCACCGATGCGCTGGCGCGGCACCACCACGTCCTCCGACAGCTTGTTTTTGGCAAGCCGTCTCACGGCGGAGCTCATTTCGCGCCGCGCCGCCCACAGCCGGTCTCGCTGAGAAGCATCCTGGGCGACCAGGATCTCGAGCGCCGGGACCTTTTCGCACTCATCGCCGATGCGTTGGGCCTGCTCCGCACAAGCGCTCTCGTCACCGTCCACTTCGATGAGCAACATGGCGCCCGCGCGCGGGTCGATGGGGTTTCCCGCTTTGCGCATCGCTTCCAGGGCTCCCGAGTCGAGGAGCTCGATGCAGCGCGGAACCATCCCCGCTGCGGTGACGAGCTCCACCGCGCGGCCCGCCTGGTTCACGCCGGAAAACAGGGCCATCAACGTCATAACACCCTGGGGTTTGGGAATCAGCCGAAGCGTGATGTCGCCAAAGACCGCCAACGTCCCCTCGCTTCCCACCAAAAGCGCCGTCACGTCGTAACCGGTGACTCCTTTAATGGTGCGACGGCCGGCTTGGATGCGCTGGCCACCCATCAGCAGCGCTTCCACCCCGAGCACGTATTCGCGAGTGACGCCGTATTTGAAGGTGCGCGGCCCTCCGGCGTTCTCCGCGACGTTTCCGCCGATGGCACAGGCCGAGAGGGAGTTTGGGTCCGGAGGGTAAAACCAACCTTCTTGCTCCACGGCGCGGTGCAGATCGGCCAGCACCACGCCGGGCTCCACCACCGCGATACCCTCACGCCGATCGATCTCCTTGATCTGCTTCATCCCGAGTGTTGAGAGCACAAGCCCCCCGGCCAGCGGAATTGCGCCACCCGTGCGACCGGTCCCCGCCGCGCGCGGCGTGATGGGAACTTCGGCATCTGCAGCGACGCGCAAGGCGGCTTGGATATCGTCGACACTTTCAGCCAGAACAACGGCGTCGGGTAAAGCGCCGATCGCCTCCGACTCGTCGCGCGTGTACACTTCACACGCGTCCTGACTGGTGAGGACTTTGGAAGGACCGAGCGCGCGCTCCAGCAAAATGCGCACTTTATCGCGCGAAGACGCGCTGGGTTTGGGGATTTCAGCCTGTTGCATAGTTCTACTGAACGCTAACCACCGGGCAGTTCACGAGCGGGCTTATGACGTTCGGGACCACGGGCGCAGCCTGCGCGCTGGTAACGTCCGAAACTCCCGCGAAGCTAGCATTGTCATACGGAATCACCATCCACAAGGGTGAATACCCCGATTGTCCCGCCACATGGCGAACCACGTTGTGCGTTTGGTCCGTGCCTGGCTCGGTCACGAAACCCGAAGCCGGGCCTCCACCCGGGTCGGATGGATTGATTTGGAATGCAACCCAAATGTAGTCCTCCGGAACGAACGGATCGCCAAGTGTATTTCGGTACGCGACCAGATCGGTTTCGAAGGTCCAGTAGTCCACGACCTTGTCATCGTACCATGCGGGGGTTGCCCCGCTGGGCGCGCCGCCGAATCGCAAGGTTGCGGAAGACCCTCTCGGAATGACAGGACCGTTCATCACGCGGTCGGTGGGTGTGACCGTTAACCCCGCGCCTTGGATGGCTGTTTCGCTGGTGAGCGAGTTCGTGGGGTAATCCGCTGGCACCGTCACTTCATGGACCTGCCAGAAGTCGTTGTAACCCGGATCGCCCGGCGCTTGGTCGAGGACGTTGAGCTGTCCGGGTAAGGGCAAGTGGTTCTGGTCGACAAAGATGTACATTTTGGCTGGCGTCTGGTTTCGAATGTCGAAATTATAATATTGGACGTGCTCGCCGCTCGGACCGAGCCCTTTGGTGATGAAGGGAGCCCGGTCGAAATCTATGGGTTGGTTCGGTTCCGGAAGCCCATTTTGCGCGGTGCGAACCATCAAGGTCGCGGTGGGCGGGCTGAAGCGATCGACGGAAACCAGCTCCGCATTTTCAGGCTGTCGCGACGGTCCGAAACGGCTCTTTTTTTCGGACCCGCACGCTGCGCACAGGGTGCTCACGATGAGCAGCAACCGGGTTCGGGGCTTCACCATCGTACTCAGTCTAGCGAAGGTGGGTTAGCGGAGAGGGAGGGATTCGAACCCTCGGTGGGCTTGTGACCCACGCCCGCTTAGCAAGCGGGTACCTTCGACCACTCGGTCACCTCTCCTGGTGCCTGCGAGGTGGTGCTCGCCAATCGGTCTGATTCGTGGTTCGACAAGCTAGCCGCGTGGCCGGTTCCGTCAAGAGGCGGTGACGCTCTTCTGGATCCTCTGCTCGAGCTCGGCGTCGCTCACTCCTATGGCCCGGCTCACCGCGCGCAGGTATTCGAGCTCTTCAGCAACCACTTTCCCGTCTGCCAGCGCAGCTTGAATCAGCAGTTGGAGCCCCTCCTCTTGGGCATCGGCCGGCAATTCTTTCATTGCTCTTGCGGCTTCCGCGCTGTCGACCAGAGGGAATATCGCGTCCCGATTGCTCGCGTCCAGGCCGAAGCCGGTGAGCAAGCGCTCAACGAAGGCCTCCTCCCTGGCGTCGAGGTCCTCGTCCGTTATCACGATCCCCGCAACTAATTGGCACAATTTGTGAGCAAGCTCGTCATCCATGGTCGTTTCCCGGTGAAATCGGCGGCCTTAGCCCGCCGAAGCCGACCAATGTACATCAAAAACCCCCGAAGCGGGTCGCCGCCTCACTAGAGCACGACCTTCCTCGGAAGCGGTCTCGAAGTGGTTAAACCAGTCTTCCGGCTCATCCTCGGAATGACCCGACAAATCTTGGTTTTCGCGCGGCGCTGGCCCTTATGTTCCGGTCATGCGGGCGTGGAAGGTGCTCAATGAATCTCTAATCCTCGAGCGGCCGTGGCTTCGACTTCGACGCCAGAGCATCGAGCTTCCCAAAGGTGCGACACTGGATGAATTTTATCTGATTGAGACAGGCGACTGGGCGTCAGTGCTGGCGTTCACCGATCAAGGAGAAGTCATTGCCGTAAGGCAATATCGTCACGGCACCGGCGCCGTATCGCTCGAACTTCCCGCGGGAGCGCTCGATCCGCATGAGGCGCCGCTCGCCGCGATCCAACGCGAGCTCCTCGAAGAAACGGGCTACAAGGCCAGGGAATGGAAACCACTGCTCAGTGTGGCCCCCGAGCCGACTCGCCACACCAACCGAGCCCATTTTTTCTTCGCCACCGGCGCCTACCGCGCTGCGGAGCCGAAGCTCGAACCCTCCGAAGACATCGAGGTGGTGCTTTTGAGCCCGCGTGCGCTGCTGGAGGCGGTTGACGGAGGCAATATTGTGCACGGCTTGCATGTGGCGGCGATATTGACGGCAGCCAGGCGTGGAATGCTGTAAAGCGCGTTAAAGCTCCTCGGCAGGTGAAAGCGCCGGCAATTTGCCGTACACTGGAGCAAGTCCTTTGCTCGGCGTCGTGCAAAAATGATCGGGGAAGCGAAACGTGTCGCGACCCTGGTGGCTTTTCTTATCGCGGTCGGCTGCTCGGGAGCGCGGTCCGATTTGGGCGTTGGCGGCTCCCCAGGCGCGTTTCAAACGGCATCGGGAGCCGTCGGCGGAACACGTGTCAGCAGCGGAGGCGTGGGCGGAAGCACAGCAGGCATCGGGGCAAACGGCGGCGGAACACGGGTTAGCGGAGGCGTGGGCGCAAGCGCTGGCATGGTCGGGAATACGGGAGGAGCGGGCGGCCTGAGCGGCACGGCCGGCGCCGGTGGCCGTTCGGGTGCGGGCGGCATGAGCCTCTCAAGCTCACCCGGCACGGTGCGGCTGGAGCTACAGGTCCCTTCGACGACGAGCTTTTGCGATCAAGTATCGACGTGCATTTTTTTTGGACAGAGTCACATCGGCATCAAAGATGCTTCGGGCAACGCGCTCTGGCTGTCTCCGTCCTGGTGCGACGTACCTTGCGACACGTGTACCTACGTCAGTTGTTTCCTGGGCATCCTCTGCGGCGGCTCCGAGGGTTTCGCCGTCGCGAGTGAGTCGTTGAACTGGGATGGGAGTTACTTCGTCAAGGACGCCTGTGGTGCGGGGCAGGAGTGTTACGCTCGGGTCTACGCGATGCCAGGGAGGTACGTTGCGGAAATGTGTGCGACCCCTGGATGGCTCTCGGCGACGAGCGTACCGGAAGGCGGCGTCTGTTCTTTCTCGGATCCCGGATGCACGCCTCAGTGCACTAACACGGCGCCCGAGCAATGCGTTCGCGTGGAGTTCCAGTTCCCCTCCAGCCAGACCTACGTTGGTAAGCTCCCCGGGTGACGAAAACCTACTTAACGCTGAGCGCAAACGGCAGGGCGGTAACCGCGTGCTCGCCGTGGAGCAGGGGCTCGAGGCTTTGAAAAAACGTCCGGAGCTCGGAAGGGATAACGGAAAATAAGGGATTCGATTGTGCTCGCGCGGCTTTCCACCGCGCGCTAACTTCGGCTCCACTAGCGTCGTCGCCCAAGAGCAGCAATTCGAGCAGCCCTTCGGCGGGGCCCTCGATGACCACCGGCGCGTCACTGCCCAGGCCGGCGAGGTTGCGGGCCGCTTCGAGCGCCGGACCCAGGCCTCCAATCTCGTCGACCAATCCGCGCTCCGCGCCCTGCGCGCCGGTCCAAATCCGCCCCTCGGCGCTTTGCAAAATCAGGCTCACCGGTTTCTTTCGACCTTCGGCAACGCGGCGCACGAACAAATCGTAAACCGCGTTTACTTGGTCACTGACGCGCTTTCGCATCGCATCGTCCCACGGCGTGAGGGCCGAGAGGTACGCCGCGCGCTGGGCGGCGCCGGGCTCCGGGCTTGCGGGGAACGTTTCCGTGCGGACTCCGAGCTGCTCGAGCGCCGGGCCAAAGGAGAGCTTTCCCCCCACGACTCCAATGGATCCCACGATGCTGGTGCGCTGCGCAAAGATGCGATTCGCGGCCGAGGCGATGTAATAGCCGCCGCTTGCCGCCATACCGCCGACAGAAACGATCACCGGCTTTGCCTTACGCAGTTGCAAGACGTCATGCCAGATGAGATCGCTCGCCAGCGCGGAACCACCCGGCGAGTCGACGCGCAACACGACCGCTCGAACCGCCGACTCCCGTTTGAGGCGCTTCAGGGTTTTGCTCATGGCCCGGGCTGAAATTCCCCCCGATTCGAACAATCCCCCGCCTTGCATGACAATCGCCCCCTGCGCCGGCACCACCGCGATATGCGGGCGGCCCGCCGATCGCACGTCGGCGCCCGAGATGAACCGCAGTACTTCGACCATATCCACACCCCGCCCGGAATCCGCCTCCGGACCGAACATGGCGACGCTGCGCGCTGCGCGAGCTCGATGCTTGGCTTCTTCGCGCGCCTCCGACTCGATTCCGATCGCATCTACCAGTCCACGCTCTCGCGCTTCTTCGGCAGTCCAGGGTCCGTGCTCCACGCTGCTGGTGATGCTCGGCCCCTTTCGCGCAGTGCTCATTTCACCAAGCCACACCTCTCGCATCGAGCTCAGAACGGCATCCAACGACTCGCGCGCCGGCTGGCTCGGCCCGGAACGCGTGAGCGATTCGGCGAAGGTCTTGTATTTTCCCGCGCTCACGAAGTCGGCGCTGATCTTGAGCTTATCCAGTAGCTCTTTGAGGTAGACCACCTGCGCCGCGATACCGACCGTGTCCACGCTGCCGGCGGGGCTCAGCCAAATGCGATCGCAAGCTTTTGCTGCCAGCCACATGCTGGAATTAGTGAGCCCGTGCGCGTGGCACACCACGGATTTTCCTTGCTGGCGCAAACGCGAAAACATCCGGGCCAAGCCCTCGCTTTGCGCCCAATCAATGCCGCTCTCGCCCAAACGAACGAACACGCCTTTGGCGTCACGGTTTTGCGCCAGGCGTTCCAGCGACCGCACCAGCCCCACGTAAGTGCGCGAAGCGGGGAGCGGAAACAAACTGGCCTGCTCGGTGGATTCGGGGGCCCCGGAGCTCAAATCGAGCTCGACGAGTTGCGCTCCGGCGACTGAAGCTCCCGCGTGCGAGCCTTCGGCTTGTTCAGAGTCGGAGCTCGTCAGCCGCGGTCGCGGCGCGCAGCTCGCTAAGACCCACGCCAGTAGCGTAACACGGAACCAGGCGTTCACTCAATGTCCCGGGAGGTCGGTGGTGTCGATCTGCGGAGCTTCAACCGGAGCGGCGGTTGCGGGCTCCGCGGTTTGCGAAGCCGGGCTACCTTTGCCGGACTCCCCTTGCTGTAGCCGTGCGGCAGCGCGCTGGCCATAAGTGGACCCAGCGCCGCTCTGCTCCAAGATGCGTCGGTAGAGTACCAGAGCCCCCTTTTTGTCACCAGACGCCCACTTCTGATCCGCTACTCCGACCATGGCGGGAAGGTAGCTCGGATTTTGCGCCAAGACGCTCTGGTACAGCTCGGCAGCTTTGGCCGAATTTCCACGCCGGCTTTCCACGTCGGCAA
>DASXTY010000066.1:0-5752 GCA_036505155.1 Polyangiaceae bacterium
ATCGTTGGGAGTGTAAGTTTTCCCGAGCACCGCGTTTAACAGCGCGGGGAGACCGGAAACGTTATCGATATGCAAAACGTGCGTGTCTTCGTGCGTCAGAAGCTCCACCAGCCAATCGTCGTAATCGCTGAGGACGGACATATCCTCCGGTGCGGCGACAAACAGATGAATCGCGTTGTAGGGGTTGGCTCCAGCCGAGCCGTTGGCCGACTCGCTGTCGTCCGTCAGCACAATTTCCGTGACCTGGGTGGGGGTCCAGCCCAAGTCCGGCACCAGTCGTTGTTGGATGGCTTCCGCGAGGGTCGCCGTCCGCTGGGCAACCGCTTCCAACCCGCCGTGAAAGTGCACGCGGAAGTGCGGAGTCTTGATGGTGTACCAGTGCACATAGGGATCTCCGGCGCGGCTGGGCGAGGTCACGCACAAAAGTGCGATGAGCAGCAAGATTCCCGGAGGCGGCCAAGCACGCGAGCTCGGGCGGGTGGTGCTGGCCTTCACGGATCAGTCGTGGAACAGTGGTTCGCGATTGCGCACGTAACGCTGGACGAGCTTTCGGCCTTCAGGCGAAATTTGCGTGAACCGGGCTCCGAAGCCGGGCGGCGAGCTGGTTCCGGAGTGGGGCGCATCGCGCGTCCAGGACACCACGCCCACGGCTTCGAATTCGTATCCGCCGGGCAACGACACCTGGATCAATAGATCCTGGCCGACTTCCGGGATCTGATAGGTAGCAATGAAGACGCCGCCCGATTCGAGGACGTCGCCGCCTCCGAGCCCCTTGTAGAAATTGCTCGAGCTGTGCGCGCCGAGCTCCGCGTTGACGCTCAAGGCACCCGGGGGCGGCTGTAAGGCTCCCCGCACCAAGTTACCGCGGTCCTCCGCGCTCGGGCGTTGAGCGGGAGCCTCGGGTTTGCGAGAGACCGCGCGCTCCGGCTTGCGAGAGACCGCGCGCTCCGGCTCGTGGTAGCGAGCTGGCTCCTCGCGGTGGCGAGCCGCTTCGGAAACGGGCTGCGCCGACTGCCGCTCTGGGCTTTTTTCCGGGGCGCTCGAAGCTCGGGCTTTTGCCGCCTGATTCAAGTCATGGACCAGCCCCAACGAAGCGGCGACCGATTCGATGGCCTGCTCGACGGCGGCGTGCGCGGTCGGCTCGGTCTGCAGCATCGACAGCGACCGACGCGCCGACTGAAGCGCGACCGGCGCTTGTTGCACCAGGCTCTCGCCCCTCGAGGCCTCGATACTGTGCAGGGCGCGCATGGCTTCCGCGATCGGCTGCGCCACGGCCAAAAGCTCGCCGGGTACTTCGGGGGCCTGCAGCGCAGCGAGCGCTTGCGCAAGCTGTTCGCGGGCACTCCGCGCCGCTATCAAGAAATCCGTCACCGTTGCTTCTCCCGCGGGGCGCGCCAGTTTATCACCGAAACTCGACCGATAGGCCGGCCAGAACTCCTACGCCCTGCTGCGCGGCCAGCGCCCCCAAAGCCGCCGCACCGAGAAGAGTTCCCGGCTCGATCGCGCACCCGAGCCCCATGACCCCGCGCTCAATCTGGATAGCGCCATCGGCGGTTCCAATGCAAAGCCGCAGAGTTGGTGGCGTCCCCTCAGCCAACACCACCGCCTCCGCTGCTCCCAGGAGACCTTGACGCAGGCTCGCGCGGCGCGCGCCCACTACGAAGAGCTTTAGGCCCCTGATTTCGACGGCAAGCCCCGGGTGCGGGGAAAGGGCTCGGATCCGCCGAAGGACTCGCTCGGTGGGCCATTTCCAATCGACGCGGAGCGCTTCACCCTGCGGCTCGGGTGCCCAGCTCGCCGAGACCTCGTTCTGGGGCGAGGCATGGAGCGCCTCCCCATTTTCGAGGTGACCGAGCGCTTCGCGAAGCAATGCGATCCCCACCCGGTCGAGCTCTTTGGCGAGCTCACCCGCATTCAGTTCTCCGATATCAACGCTTCGGCGGAGCAATACGGCACCGGTGTCGTATTCAGGGTCTAGCCGGTGCACGGTGACGCCCGTAACCGGGTCACCTTGGTCAATGGCCCAAAAATACGGGTCGGGACCGCGGTGGCGGGGAAGAAGCGACGGGTGGGCACCCAAAGCTTCAAGCTTTGGCCGCATCAGCCACCGCTCCGGGAGCCGGCGGCTCCAGAACCAGCTCACGAGGACGTCCACTTCAATGAGCGACAGCACCTCATCGATGGCGCTGTCGAGCCGCGGTCCCAAACCCAGCGCATCGAAAACCTTCTCAACCCCGAGCAGGCGTCGCAACCGCCGAGCACCGGGTCGGCGCGCGGGGCTCAGAGCAATAAACACGATGTCGTGCCCATCGCGGAGCACAGCCAGAGCGCCCAAAGGCAAGCCAAAATAACCGATCCTGAGCTTTTGCGTCACCTTGCACCCTCTAGGGTCAGCGGGCCGGTCGCCGAGCCGAAAAGTTGTGTGCCTTCGCTGCTCCCTGTTACCTCGGGCGGATGCAGGCCGGTGAAAATTCCCCTGCCTTTCGTCCTGTTCTGCGACCCGGCCGCCGTTTTGACGCCCTCGCGGGGCGCCGGCCAATTCTGGTTTTCGAACACGTCCATAAGGCCTACCGCGCCGATAACCCCGTGCTGCGCGGCTTGAACCTCGAGGTGGCTCGCGGCGAGTTTCTTTTCGTTACCGGTCCCTCGGGTGCCGGCAAGAGCACCCTGCTCAGAATGCTCTATGCCGCAGAATCCGTTGACTCCGGAAAAATCCTATTTCTCGGACGCGAAGTGGGCCGACTGACCCGCGAATCGATCCCGTATCTTCGGCGCAACATCGGTGTCGTCTTCCAGGACGTGAAGCTCGTACCGAATTGGTCGGTGCTGGAAAATGTGGCCTTACCGCTCGAGGTGTTGGGCGTGGCACAGAGGACGGTTCGGCAACGCGTGGGGCAGGCTCTGGAGCGAGTAGGACTCGGGGGGCGAGGGTCGGAGCGCGCCGGCGTGCTATCCGGGGGCGAACAGCAGCGCGTAGCGATCGCGCGCGCCATCGTCGGCGAGCCGGCCATGTTGCTTGCCGACGAGCCCACCGGGAACCTGGACCCCCAGCTGGCGGTGGATATTCTCGGCTTGTTCGAGGACATCCACGAGACAGGTGTGACGGTTCTGTTCGCGACACACGACCGTTCGCTGATGGAGGTGCGTCCTCGAAGGGTGGTGGTGCTCGATGATGGAAAAGCCCTCGACGTTCCTCATGGCTTGGATGAAGCCGCTCCTGTATTGAACGGCCGGACTCAAATTGCCCAGCGGGTCGCCTGAAGCATGACCAGCTTGGAGAGAGCATGGCGGGGCGCGCGCAACGACTGGCGCCTGCACCTGCTCAGTGTGTTCTCCGTAGCCGTCGCATTTGTGTGTCTGGCTGCTTCCCTAGTGGTCGTGTTCAACGTCTACGGGATTCGCCAACGCTGGCAGTGCACCGGTCGCGTTTCGGTGTATCTAGCCCCAAAGGCCACCGAAGAGCAGGTTCGGGGCATCGAAAGCGCTTTACGTCAGAGCTCCTCGGTGGCAGAGGTGCGCCGCGTTTCCAGCGAGCAGGCTCAGCGAGAGCTTGCGGGTGACTCGCCCGATCCCATCGTCACCGCTTTACCGGTGGAAGCATTCCCCGCTTCGCTCGAAGTGAGCTTATCCGAATCCTCCGGCCACGGAATCGACAAGTTAGCTGCGCAACTCGGCGCGCTTCCGGCGGTGGAATCGGTGGAGACCTACCAAAGCTGGGTGGAAAGGCTCGCCAGAGTCGTGCAAGGCGGGGTAACCGCCTCGGCCATCTTGGCTCTGGTGATTTTTGGTTCGGTGGTGAGCGTTGTATCGTCGACCATCCGCTTAGCTCTGCATCGCCGGCAGGTCGAAGTGGACGTGCTCAAGCTGGTGGGCGCCACGGACGACTACGTTCGACGGCCGTTCGTTGTCGAAGGCGCTGTGCAAGGCGCCCTGGGAGCAGCGGTGGGCACGGTCTTTCTGGCCCTGCTGTTTTCCATCATTCGTAGTCGTTGCGACGCGGCGTTCGGCGCTCTGATGGGATGCGCGCCGGTGTTTCTTCCGTGGTGGATCGCGGTCGGGCTCGTGATAGCGGGCGCAGCGCTCGGCGCAGCCGCCGCGTTCATCAGTCTGAGCAAAAGCCTTGGAAGCTGACCAAACCGGTCGCGGCCGATTGAGCCGGATCAAACCACCGGTGTGGGTGGGAGCCGCACTGGCAGGCAGCGTTGCTCTCTCTGCGGCCCTGCTGCTGGCGTCTCCGCAAGAAGCCGAGTCGGCCGAGCCGGTGAGCGACGATCCGGTGCTGGCACGGGCTCGCGAAGCGGGCGAGCACCTGAACGCGCTGGTCAACGAGGAGCAGCAACTTCAAGCCGAGCTCAAAGATCTCGACCACCGCTCTCGCGAGCTCAGCCTACAACTCTGCACGCAAGGCCGCACCTACGTCCGGCTGTTGCGGCTTGGGCTTTTGCCCGTGGGCGGAGGTTTCCCTGCTTTGGTCGCGCACGCCGCACGGCTCGAGCGGTTGCGTCAAGCGCTCCGCTCTCACCTCGACCTGTATCGCCAAGCGAACCACCGCCGTTCTGAAATCTCAGATCGACTAAGTAAGCTACGCTCTCAAAAGCTCAACGCCGAGCTGGAGGAGCGCGTGGTGGCCGAAGCGCGCGATGTGCTGTTATCGGCAAAGGAGCGGCAGCTCGCTTTCGAGCGAGCATTTCAAAGCGGTGGCGCGAGCGGAGTTGCCACCGTTTACGGGGCGTCCGGCCCCGCCGATCCGGCAACGCTCAGCGCGGGATTCGAGGCGATGAAGGGTCGCTTGCCTTTTCCAATCCCCGGGCGCGCGGAGATTCGATCATCCAGGCGCGCCGACGGGCAAGGCTTGGAAATGCATGCTCCCATGGGCTCCCCAGTCCGAGCGGTGTACCCAGGAAGAGTCGCTTTCGCAGATCAATACGGTGACTACGACCGCACGGTGATCGTCGATCACGGCCAGGGTTATTACACGGTGAGCGCGAATCTGGGCAGCATCGATGTGCACGTAGGAGAGGAAGTGTCTGCGGGTAGTCGTTTGGGGACGGTGGGAAACCCCGGGCGCGGCTGGATGCTCTATTTCGAGCTGCGGATAGGCGCTCATCCCGTCGACCCCGCAGAGTGGTTCGGAATCTAGAGCCGTTTCCATTGCGCGTAACGCAGGCGCGACAAAGGGGCTATGCTGCCGGGAACATGCGAATTTGGGGCTCGGTTGCCTACCGGCGCCGCGGACAGCTGGTGCATACGAGACTCGCGGCTCTGGCGTTCGCCCTTTCGAAGAGCCTCGTCGGCGGACTGCTGTTTGCGCAGTCCACCGCGTCCTTCCCAGAAGCTGCTCCGAGCGGCGCGCCGGCATCGGCTCCCACTGGCGCACTACCAGCCCAACCGGCACCGACCAGCCCGCCGGTGGCCCCCCCACCCCCGCCCACCGCCTCGGCCCCCGCAGCGGTCGCCGCACCATCGGTTGAGCCTTTGGCGGACACGGCAACGGAGCCTGCCGTCACTCCCAGGTCCAGCGCAGCCGCCAAACCCCCCCCTCCTTTTTTGCCCCCGGTGTTGCCGTACCGACCGGGTTTGCAGGTTCCCGACCAGTACCGGCTTGAGACCAAGGCGAATCGCGGGCTAGCCCTGGGTGGAGCCAGCGTATTTGGCGCCTCCTACGCGGCGGGAATCATCTTTGCGGCCGGCGCCAACTTCCAGAACGCTACCGAATGGCTGCTCTTGCCGGTGGGCGGCCCCTATCTTGCGA
>DASXTY010000067.1:0-10295 GCA_036505155.1 Polyangiaceae bacterium
ATGCCGGTGTCGCTGTAGAACGCGCCATCCCGGTCGAACACCTTGATCACCCCACCCTTTGCCAAGCTCAGGACCGCGTAATAGCGGTCCGTCTTTTTAACGAAGATTTTCGCGCGGGGAAACCAGCGCGAGAAACTGGCGCGGTGGTCTTCCAGTGTTCCCAAACGAGCCGGATGATAGTCCAGCCATGACTGCATCCAGTCGTACACGTAATGGGCGCACATTCGATTGTCGTCGTTGAAATACCGCCGGCGCTCGGGCAGCGATCGCTCGAGATACGTCTGCGCGATCCGAACCGCAGTCTTGGACTGGGGCGCTAAAAGCTCGAAGCCGTGGGGGTAAAAGTGGTAGGTATTCCGGCTGCCGTATTCCCCTGCGTAAGAGCCGTCGGGGTGCATGAAATAGGAAGCAAACTCGGTAGCGCGGCGGAGCGGCTCCAGCAGAGCCCGGTCTTCGGATTTGCGCTGCAGCTTGGCCAGAAAATCCATGGTGCAGCTGTGATATCCGGGGTCGGCCCCTTCGTACTCCTGGAACCAACCCTCGGAGTCCTGCCACGAAAGCGCGATGTCCCGATAATCGTTGGAGGCGCGCCGGTATTTTTCGTCCCCGCAAAGCTCGTGGATATTAAACAGCGCGAGCGCTGCCAGCGCCTGATGGTTCGCCAGGCGCCCGCTTTCGTTATGCGCGATGAGCCAGTCTCCTCGGCGGCGGAAGAAATTCAGAAGCTCCGGTCGCTCCAGCCCGAGCAACCGATAGCTCTCGGTCATCGCATAGGTGGAAAAAACCAGAGCACCCAGCGCTCGCTCGAAGGGAAAATAGTCGTCGCAGGATCCGTCGGGGTGGGCGGACTTTTTCGCGAATTCGACGGCGGCGACGACCAGCTCTCGAAGGCGTGGGCTCCGGTAATAAGGGTTGTGAGGGAAGGCAGTTGTAGTAGCCAGTGCGAGCGGCAGGCAGAACTCCTGGCTCATGCCGCACGGGAAGTCGACCGTTCGGTAGTGCCAATATTCGCGATCGAAACATCCGTAGCTCTGGGAGAAGGAATTTTTGTCGACCATCAGCAAAATGCGCGGAAGCGCGCGGATGGCCTCAAAACTGTACCAATCGCGATGGCCAGGCGGCGGCTGCGGAAACCGTTCCTCCGGGATGGGTTGGCTCATGGTCGGGCCGGCTTCTTTCCTTCACCGAGGCCTTCGGCTCAGCACATCGGCCACCATTCCGAGCGCGAACATCTGAATGCCGGTCGTGCAAAGCAGCACCGTGGTTACGTCCATCACTCTTCCAGTGAGCCGCCAGCTTAGGACGCCGACCGCCATTCCCGCCAAAATGAATAGCAAAGCGCAGGGAAGGAAGATTCTGAGCGGCTCGAAATAGAGAATGGTGCGCACGATCAAGACCAAAAAGTTCCAAGTGTCGGCGATGGGACGGATCTTGGATTTTCCCGTTCGCTTGAAGTAGTCGATGGGTACGTATTTCACCCGATAGCCAGAAGTGAGCAGGGCAATGGTGATGGTGGTGCTCAGGGAAAAGCCTTCCGGCAAGATGTGCTCGTAGCGTAAGAACGTGGATTTTTTCAGGGCGCGGAGGCCACTATTCAGATCGGGAATCGGCTGCCGGCTCAGGTACGCTGCCAGTCGCGTGAGCACCCACTTGGCGGGCCTGCGGAGCAGAGGGATGGCAGTATTCTGTCCGGTGCGAGCGCCGACCACCATGTCGTAGTTTCGGCAGTGCTGGAGCAGCTCGGGAATCGCGCGATGGGGATAGGTGCCGTCGGCGTCGGTGGTCACGATCCAGGGAAAGTTCGCGAAGCGAACCCCGGTTTTGATGGAGGCCCCGTAACCGCGATTGAAGTCGTGCGACACCAGACGGACCCTTTTCGAGTCCTTGCTCCTCACCACCGAAGCGGTCTGGTCCTTGGAGCCGTCGTCCACCACCAGGATCTCGAACGGCACGCTCGGCGACGCCGTCTCCAATTCCTCGCAAAGCCCGTCCAATACCGGACCAATCCCCTGGTCTTCGTTGTAAGCGGGGATCAGCAGCGTAAACCCCTCGGGGGCCTCTCGGGGCGCCGAGCCAGGGCCTTCTGAATACGAAATCGGTTCCGCTACAAGTTGCGCGGGCACGAGCGGCAATTTTTCGCACCCTGAGGCCGGTGTCCAGGACCGGCAGCGCTTTTTGGATCGGTCCGAGCGCCGCGCTAGGGTGAGGGGCTTGTCCTCGGCGGTCGACGAACAACACAGCTACTGGGAGTCCATGGGCGCCCGGAGGTCCCCGCTCCACCCTGCGGTGGTGGGGTTCGCGCGTCCCAAGCTCGAGCTCGTCCGGCGGAGCCTCGGCCCGGGCGTGCGCACCTTGCTCGAGGTTGGTGCCGGAAGCGGCTTCCTCAGCCTTCCACTATCGGAAGTCTACGACCTCACCTGCCTCGACTTTTCGGAAAACATGCTGTCCAAAAACCCGCTTCCCGCAGATCGCAAGGTTGTGGGTCGAGCCGAAGACCTCCCCTTTTCTGACGACAGTTTCGATGCCGTCTTGTGCGCGAATCTCTTGCATCACCTGGAAGAGCCGCAGCTAGCCGTGGTCGAGATGCGTCGCGTTGCGCGGCGGCACCTCATCCTCATCGAACCCAATGCCCGCAATCCGCTCATGTTTCTGTTCGGTCTGCTCAAAAAAAGCGAGCGCGGAACCCTGAAGTTTTCCCGCGATTATCTGGCAGAGCTCGGAAGAGCCGCCGGACTCCTGCTGCGCGCCGAATCGGTTCAGGGGTTTATCGTTCCCAACCGAACGCCGACCCGGCTCGTGCCCTGGATTGCGCGCATCGACCGTGAGCATCCGCTCGGCTTTTATTGTATTGCGGTGTTCGATAAATGAGCCGGTTGATACGATTCGCGGACGGTCACAAGGTTCCCCGGATCGGCAGTTCCGTGAACACCGCGAGATCGCGCACTTCGTGGATCGGGGATCCACCGATCCTGTGCCACGCTGAGTGATCGAGTGTGCCTCGTCATCTGGCACAGTCGCACCCCGCGAAACCAGGGATTTCACCGTTATTTTGGGAGACACGATTGGCACGCGGGTTGCACAAGTGCCCGTCACCATGAAGCGCCGTCGTCGTCCTCGCATTGTTCCTAACATCGTGTTTGCGACCACCATCGCGAGCGTTGTGCCCGCTGTCTCGTGCGGCTCGGACTCGGATTCCGGCGGCGGCCGGCAGGTCGCCAGCGCGGGCTTCGGCGGCTTTTCGGTCGCGGCCCCGGCGTTCGGTGGCTTCGGGGGCGGAGGCGCCGGGCAGGGCGGAACGCCGTCAGGCGGTCGGGGTGGAACGGGCGGTGTATTTTCAGTCGCTCAGGGCGCCTTCGGCGGCTTCTCGGTTGCGGCTCCGGCGTTCGGTGGCTTCGGGGGCGGAGGCGCCGGGCAGGCCGGAAGCGCAGGCCAGGCCGGAAGCGCAGGTTCAGCGGGCGCCGCCGGGGCCGGGTAGCCGGGGAGCTCTGGATGGCTCTCGAGAACATTGTGCTGAGTGGCGCGCTCAGCGAAACGCCGCTCGCTCGGCGTCACGAGCAGACCATAGCCGGAAAGCTGGTGCGGTTGCCGAAAGCGCTCCCGTGGAACGCGTTCGATCGCAAAAAGCATCCGGAGACCGCGCTTGCGCTCGCCGTCGACCTCTGGTCCGGGCTCGCCCGCGGCGAGTACTCTGCGGTCGGGCTCTTCGCGCACGTTGCCGCGGGACTCAGCTTTATCGGAGCCCCGCTCGATTTCGTGCACGCCGCGACACAGGTGAGCACGGACGAAACGCGACACGCCGAGCACTGCTTGCGCATGGCAGCCCTTTGCGCGGGGGAAAAGCCGCCGGTCACACTGGCTCTCAGCGCGACGCACGCAGCCCTGGCGCCGCTCGTCGACATCGAAGAGCTCGACTTCGCAATGATCCACTCGGTAGCACTCTCGGAGACGCTGGCGACAGCTCTCCTCACCGAGTGCAAGCGCCGCGCTCGCGACCGACTGAGCCGTGCCGTCTTTACTGCGCTGCTCTCGGACGAGGTACACCACGCCCGGCTGGGTTGGTTCTACGTCGCGCATCGCTCTCCACAGTGGACGCTCGGCGAGCGGAAACGCTTGGCTGATCGCGTCGCACAATACGTGGTTCACATCGAACGCGAGTTCTGGATGGGGCGGGATGCACCCCGCGAAGCGGTGCGTTCCGCGCGCGAGCTCGGCACTTTGGATTCGAAGACGCAACGCGCGGTCATTCGCGACGTGATGGAAAACGAGGTCGTGCCCGCGCTCGACGCCGTGGGCTTTGGGGGTTCACGCGTATGGGCCATGCGCCGGCGCGGCGGATCGACGCTGCCCTCCCGCAAGCGTTCATGAGTTCCGGCCTGGCGCTGGGCGCGCTCGACCAGCCCCTCGACCCGAAGAGTCGCCACGCCGTCCGAGGCACTCTCCGCGCGCTGCTGTCTTGGCAGCGCAGGCTCACGCGCTGGCCGCGCCTTGGCGCCGCTCCCGATGCTACTCCCATCATTTCGCTCTACGCGAATGGGCGTCTGCTTGGCTGCTGCGCGAACGCCGAAGGCCGCCCCGGCGAGCGGCTCGCGCGCGCGTTCTTGCTCGCACTCGGCGACCCTCGGTTCGGTGGCATTGAGCCGGCTGCTCGCAGGCGCCTCGTCGCGCAGATTGCTTACCCACATAAAATACGGCGCGTATCGCTCGACGCGGCGCCGCGCGTCCTCGCGCCAGGCGCGCATGGTCTCGCGCTCTCGGTCGCAGGTCGCATCCCCACACTGCTAATCCCCGACGCGGCGCGCGAGCACGAGCTCGACGCTGAGGGGCTGCTCGGTGCGCTGGAGCGCAAGGCGGGACTCCTGCGCGATGGATGGCCGCTGGACGGCCTTTCGCTTTTTACGACCGAGCGCGTTGTCGCGCGCTCGTCGCCCGAGCCCCTGCAGGTTCGTGCTCCGGACGCGATGACGGCCGCGGTGCGGTGGCTCGCAAGGCGCGTCGCGCCGAGCGGCTCGGTCGCGTTCGGGCACAATCCGCGCGAAGGCCGCGATGTGCCCTCTGGGAAGATGCTTCACGGTCGAGCCGCGGTGGTCATCCAGGCGCTCGCCTCCCACCCCGATGGCCAGAGCGCCGCGCGGCGAGCGCGTCGATGGCTGGAGCGGGAAGTTCGCGCGGGTCTCGGCACAAAAAGCCCTAATGACTGGCCCACGGACGGAGCGGAGGTTCTCGGCACACTGGCGCTGGCCAAAGTTGCCGGTCTCCCGGTTGGGCCGGCACTTGTCGAGCTCGCGCGTCGCGCCGACCTCGAGCGCGCACCGTGGCACGCCGCTCAGGTCGCGTGGGCGCTCGGCCGAGATACGCCGGAAGCGCTGTGGCGCGCCTGCGTTCGCTCGTTGGATCGTGACCCGCTAGCTCCGTGGGTGGCGATGGCAGCAGCCGCTCGCGGCGACACTCAGCTGTTCGAGCGCGTTGCTCTCGATATTGCCGCCCAAGTGCGCGACTACGGCCCGCACCGCGGCGCAGTCGGCGTTATACCGGAGCTCGCCCTGACGGCCCTCACGATTGAGGCGCTCGCGCCGTGCTTGTACGCGCCAGTTCGCCGAGCGCGCGACTTGGCCTGCGCATTCCTCGCCGCGCAGCAGATCCACGACGACTGGCTCCCCGAAGTGAACCATCCCGTTCGCGCTCTCGGCGCGTTTCCGCTCACCCCCATCCACAGTTTTCTGCGCACCGACGTGACGGCGCACGCCGTGCTCGCCTTGCACGCGTGCGGCTAAGTCGTCAGGTCGGCTCGACGAATACGCCACGTAGCTCCCGCAGCATGAAAGGCAATCCGATGGCGGCAAAGAAGCACACCGTGATCAGCGAGTAGCTCATGGTGGCCGCCAGGAGCCCCGCCTGCGAAAGCTTTTGGTGATGCAGGCCCAGAAGATAAAGAAACGCTGCGTCCCGAGTTCCGATCCCGCCAACCGTGATCGGGATGAGTCCCACCAACACTGCCAGCGGCCACAATGCCAGCATGTGGGCAAAGTGCACCGTGCCGCCGAAGGCCGCGATAAGGGCGGCGATCACCAAAACTCCTAAAATCCGAATCAGCAGCGAATTCATGAATAGCCCGAAAAGCTTCCACCGGGACCGCTGCATGCAAAAAAACGCAGCCTTTAGAGCTTCAAGATGGCTCGCATAGCGCGCGAGCCGTCTCTTTTGCAAAAGGTATTCAGGGCTCCGTCGAAGCACCCACAGCGCCAACAGCACGGCCGCCATGCACGCCAACAATCCCCAAGCGGTCATCCACATGGACGCCAACAACGCCCCCGCGCAGGCCGCGACCAGCAAGGTCAAAAGATCGACTATTTTTTCGACCAGCACGCTGGCCGCGCCCACCGAAAGAGGAACCTGGCGACGGATCGCGGCAGCCCTGAGAAATTCATTGGCTCGTCCGGGCGTTACCAGAATCGGCGGCCAGGTGGCTAGAATGACTTCCAGCGAGCGGCCAAAGCCGAGAGCGTAGCCCATCGCACCCAGCGCTTGCTGCCATCGCACCGCAGCGGCTAATAGCGTGCTGCACGCCAATAACAACGAAGCAAACACCCATCCTGGTTGGGCAGACCGGAGCGCGCTCGTCAGCTCCCGCGCGCCGCCGAAAATGCGCACCAGGAAAACCAACAAGATCCCGGTGAGGGCGAGCCTCCAGGCCCACGCGGCCGGCAGAAACTTCCGATGCGGACCGCCTTGAGTTATGGGCGGGACGGGTTTCAGTTCGCGAAAAAGATAGCCTCGATCTCGTTCCTTACCGTCTCTTCAGTCTGCTCCCGCGCGATGGCAATTTCTTTGACAATCAGCGTGCGTGCGGTGTCGAGCATCCTCCGCTCGCCAAAGGACAGTTGCTTGTTGGCCTTCAACCGATACAAGTCGCGGAGCACCTCGGCGACGTCGTAGATGGACCCGGTCTTAATCTTGTCCATGAATCCCCGGTAACGCCGGTTCCAGGTTTGCGTATCGAAGCTGATGGTGCGCTCCTTCAAGATATCGAATATCTCCCGGATCTCCAGCTCGCTGATCACCTGTCGCAAACCAACGGCGTTGGCATTGGAGACAGGAACCATGATTTTTCGGTCCGTATCCAAAATCCGCAGCACGTAAAAGCGTTGGCGAGAGCCGGCAATGTCTTTTTCGTCAATGCTGATGACCTCCGCGACGCCTTGCGCGGGGTAGACCGCCTTGTCGCCGACCTTAAATTCCACGTGCAAATCCATTTGTGTTTCTCTCCTTGATGAGCCGGGCGCTCTGTTGCTGGGGCCGAAGCGGCGTCCTGAACGTTTTGCGCCGACTGCCTTGGTTTTGGCCGGTACCGTCTGCCGAAAGCTAACCCTGGTATTCTTGCGACCCGCAATAACCGGGCTGCTTCGTCATTTCATCCTGAGTTGCGAGCAGGTTTCAGTAGCTCGCTCGAGTTAGCCTTTAACGGACCGCGTGAACGCTTCATTCCAACCGACCATTTCTTAACGAGCCGCTCCGATTCCGCGAAACGGATCTTGACAAATAGGGCCGCGGAAGCGGCAAGCTCGGCCCAGCGGCAATAATGAAAATCACACCGCCCGGGCGCGATACTCTACTCAGCGGAACCCAAACTGTCAATCTATTGTGACACGTGCAACGCGCGCCTTCGAAAACAAAAATTGTCCGGTGTTTTCAGGGTCCTACGACCCTTCCGGGGGCTCAAGGCCCTTCTGCCCCCTTTCCACTATCTCGTACAACAGGCCCCAGCGCACTCCCCGGTCCGACACCGTGAGCTCGGGCGCGCGAGCCCAGTCCATCAGCCCTTGGGTAACCGCGATACCGGTGACGATCACGTCAGCCCGCGCCGGATCGAGCCCCGGAACGCGTCGGCGCGCCTCGAGCGGAAGCCGAGCCAGTGTCTTTTGAACCGCGTCGACCGCATTTCGGCTCAAGGTGGTTCCGTGCACCAAGGCGGGGTCGTAGCTATCGAGCTTTTGCCAGACCGCCGCCATCGTGGTCACGGTGCCCGCGACGCCGACGCACACGGCGTCCTTGAGAGGCGGAGCGACCGAGCTCAACGCGCGCCGCACTTCGTCGTTCACCCGGCCCAACTCGGACGCGGCGGGTGGATCGCTTCGGACATAACGCTCGTACAGGCGTACGCTGCCGACGTCGAGGCTAGATTGGGTATGAATGCCGAGCGGCATCCTGGTTCCAGAAACAATTTCGGTGCTACCCCCGCCAATGTCGAACACGCACACCGGGTCCGACACGGTCAGTCCCGAAAGCGCGCCGATGAAAGTGAGGCGGGCTTCTTCGTCGCCTTCGATGACCCTTGGACGTCGGCCTAGAATCGCCTCCGCCCGGTCGAGAAATGAGTCGCTATCCCCCGCGTCGCGAAGTGCGCTGGTGCCGACCACTGAGAGCTCATCGGTCCTCGCCGCTTCGAGCGCCGCCGCGTACTCGCGCAAACAGGCGAGGGTGCGCTCGACCGCATCCTTCTTTAGTCGGCGATGTTGGTCCACGCCGCGCCCGAGCCTGGTAATGGTTGCGCGCTCCAAAAGCGGGCGGAGCATTACGCCGTCGAGCTCCGCTATGGTGAGCAAGACGGAATTGGTACCGATGTCGATTGCGCCGACGCGCACGGTCTACTTTACAAGGCTGTTCAGGTTCAGCATCTCTTCCACATTGGGCTGAACCACCAGCTCGACCCTGCGATTTTTCTTTCGCCCCTCTTCTGAATCGTTGCCTGCAACTGGGTCCGTGTCAGCGTAGCCGGCCGCGCTCCAATTTTGCGGCTGAAGTCCGCCGCCTTCGCTTTCGCCCGGGCTGGTGAGCATCTTGAGCACCGAACGGGCACGCATCGCAGAAAGTCCCCAATTGTCTTGGAAGCGGCCACCGGCTAGAGGCTTCGAGTCCGTGTGTCCAGCGACCTGGAACTGACGGCGAGACAGCTCCGCATCCGAGCGCACCACGTCGGCCACCTGATGCAAGATGGTTTCACCCTCCTTCTTCAGCTTATCGCTGCCCGAATCGAATAACACGTCTCCGGGGAGCTGGATCACCATGCGGTTTTTTCGCACTTCCACCTTCAAGCCCAGCTGGGTGAGTTTTTCGAGCTTGCCTTTCAGTAGCTCGAAGCGTTTTTTGATTTGCTCCAGCTGCTCGGCGCGCGTCTTGTATTCATCGAGCGCGCGTCGTTGCTGCTCTAGGCTCGCGGTGAGGCTATCCAGGTTCACTCCGCGCTCGACCAGCTTGCTCTTCAAGTCGTCGATTTCGTGCAACGCGGCCGCGTAGTCGCTCTCACATTTTTTGTGGGCTTGTTGATGCGCGGCGAGCCTCGAGCGCAACGTTTCATTTTCGCGGAGCTTCTGGTCCCATTCCTCCTGGGAATAACCGCACCCGCAAAGCACGGCGCCCAGCGTCACCAGAACGAAACACACCGGGCTCCGGAACTTGGGGCGAAAGCGCATCGCGAAAAACCCGCGCGCTCGGGGTAAGCGAGTCGCGAGGGCCATCCGCTATCCCGCTTCCGGTCACCGCGTCAAGGCCCGAATTAACGCACTGCGTCGGAATCTTCGACCGGGGCGGTCTCTGCCGCTCCGTAACTCATTTTTACCACAAAAGTGGGAAAAATAGGCAGATCCGAAGCGAAGCCGAATCCGTTCCGCTGGGTGACGGTCTGCGGGGGTACTCTGCAAGACCTGCGGTGCGGTTTATCGATCAGCCAATCAAGGCTGAATACGAAATGCAATTTTTTCGTTGACACATACACTAGGTGGCAATATACGTCTTGCATATCCCATATGAGCAGGTCTTTCGACCCGGCTCCAAAGGCCCACGGAGGCAAGATATGGCCGCAAAGAAAACCAGAACCAAGTCCGCACGGAAGCCAGCTGCGAAGAAGGCTTCAAAAGTAGCGAAAAAGCGCTCCAAGCGCCGCAAGAAGGGCGGGAAGCGCGGACGTAAATCCGCGATGTAGTTCAGTCAGCCAGGCCAGCGCGGCTGCTTGGTTTACCTGAGGCAAGCTGGCGAATCTTGCACGGGAACCCACGTCGGGGAGACCTCCAGAGCTCCTCGGCGTGGCCCCGTGCGAGCTAGAAGCTTTCCGGCACAGGGAGCCGTGCTGTAGCCTAGCTCTATAGTGGCGGAGCTCGAAAAGATCGCAGAGAGTGTCCGCCAGGCGGCTCTCACTGCCAAGGGCGTGAGCGACCGCGCATTTCGGCGCGAGGTGTACGAGCACGCTCAGTCAGTCGCTCATGACCGCCCCGCCGCCCAGAAGCTCCCCGCTCATGTAGCGG
>DASXTY010000068.1:0-9986 GCA_036505155.1 Polyangiaceae bacterium
GCTGGAGAGCGCATTTACGAAAGACTCGGCCTAAGGCAACGGAACCCGCCGCAAGTCTTGCCTCAGCTTTTCGATCTGCTTCTGAATTGCCTCGCGCTCGGCGTTGGTCTCGGCAACTTGATACTCCTCGAACAGTTTTGCGATGCGCCGAACGCGCGGGTCCTTGTCATCCTTTGGACTTCGCGGCGAAAGCGGCCCGAGCTCTCGCTGCTTGGCGGGTGGCTGGAACGCCTTCGTCCAGTTCGGCCGCGGCGGCAGTGCGCCTTGCTCTGTTGCTCATCTGCTGCAGTCGCGGGATCCCTTGGCTCTCCCGAAGTACGAAAGTGAGTAGCGCTGCACTGCGCCGCTCGCGATCGGTCTTGGTTTCCAGTCCGGATCTTGGATCGGGTGGGTCGATCACGAAACCCAGGTCGGCCCGCCCCAGCCACATGAGCGCGCGAAAGTAGCGGCGCAGCTGCTCCGACTCCGTGTAGTGGCCCCGCGGGCGAAACTGCGAGTAGTCGATATACCGAGCTCCCCCATTCAGGCGGGTCGGTGCTTCCTGCCGAGGACGCTGGAGCACGAGCGAGGCAATGAGCCCGAGAAGCTCGTCCACCTTGTCGTCATTACCGAATTTGGATAAGACCTTGGCTGGCGCGGGATCCCGCTCCGCGTCGATATCGGCGATCCCTCCAAGCCCTCCCGCATAGACTCCTCCGTCCGCTGCTGCGCCGTTGAGCAAGCTGCGCGCCACCGAGAGGTACACATCCACATCCGTTGCGCTCTCCGCCAGGGGCGCCGCGCGGAGCTGAGGCGCGCGCCGAAAAAGCTCCGAGTGCGCCGCCTCGAGCACCGCGCCCACCGTATGGAAAAACTCCTCGGTTTCCAGTTGTTTCAGTATTTCGTCGTAGGACCGGTGCAGCGCATGAAGAATCGAATCCGTGGTGATCAGGACGGGAAGCTCGCGTGCATAGATGGCGTAATACGCACTCCCCATGCTGTAGCGCTGGCTATGATCGACGCTCACCAATCCATTTTCACGATACTGGGCCTTTTCTTCCGCCGTGAACTGCAGCTGCTGCTGGATACGGTCGTAGTAACGAACGCCGGTCGGATTGAAGGACAACCCGGCGTCCTGAGTCTCCTGAATGCGGAGCGCGCTCAGCAGCCCGTCCACGGTGAGGTCTCTGTGCTCTTTCAAATACCTGGAAAAGTTCTCGCCCACCGGCTGCGGGACCACCTTTCGCCTCTCGGGGAGAGGCCGTGCCGTCATCGCCACGGGATCCGCCGAGCTCCCGAGAGACAGCAATGCCCCGCCGCAAGCCATCAAGCCCACTCCGAGAGAGGCTGCGACCGCCCGTCGGAGTAACCGCGAACTCAACCTGTCGCTTTGTCTACCTCGACCGACCATGTCCGGACTGTTGATAACGTCAGTGAATATCTTCTTTCACCCTCATCACATACCGGCGGCGCACCGGTGGGGCAGGCGCAGGGACCGACGGCGGCGGCGGCGATGCCTGTCGGAACATCACCGATTTGACATGACTCCAACCGCTAGAACGCCGTGCGCGCGCGTTGGCCGCAGTTGGTGAGAGGTCGGGTCCACTGCCAAGCCCAGCGCTTCCAGGGCTTCGACGCCGAGCAGAGCCTCTGCGCCTTCCGGAGCAATCAACAGCGTGACACCTGCTTCACGATCGTGAAGCTTCATCAGCGCGGTGCCGAAGTGCATCGGTCGTGACGACCCGTCCGCCAGCGTAACATTCATCGGTCGAGGCGAAACGGCGATCCCCAATCGGCGAGCTGCGTCGGCGGGGATGACAGTATACGTCGCGCCCGTGTCCGCGAGAAGGCGCACTCTTTCGTCCGTCGTCCACGAAAGCTCTGCTTCGACGAAAACGTGACCCATACTCGGAAACATAGCACCGAACGCTTGCGAAATCGCGATCCGGCCATCTCCGGGTCGCATCCGCCGCCCTTGGACCGTTAAGATGGCGCATCATGGCACCGGCAAGTCATGGTTGATTCTGGTGATGCCTCAGCTTGAGTTGATGATGCGACTCGGATTCGAGATCGACGGGTTCGAGGTCCAGCCCGATTGGGATTGGGGAGCGCCATATACCATCGACGTAACCATCGATAATCTTGCGTTCTACTGATACTCGCGTTTTCTAAGGAGCTGCGGAGGACACCAGCCGCGCGCTCTTGCAAAGCTTGACCAGTGCGTAGACGCGCTTTTTGACTTCCACCGGGTCGGCTCCGTTTCTGGCGACGAGCTCGAGCTCGCCCGCGGAAGCCGTGATGCTTGGGAAGCCGAAGCCGCCGGCACAGCCTTTGAGCTGGTGCGCCAAGGAATTGAGCTTTCCCAGGTCGTGCGAGCGCTCCGCGTCCAAGAGCATGGAAACCCGCTCCGGCAGCGTGCTGACGAAGGCAGTCAGGAACTCCGCCATGTCCTGGTCGTCATTCATGCTGCTCACCAGCGGCGGCGAATCGCTGAGTCGAGGCTCTGGCGGAACCTGCACCGGCCCTTGGGAGGCACGGGCCGGCGGTTCCGCACTGCCATTGGTCGCAGCCACAGGTTCTGCCGGGGACCCCTCCGGGCGCGTGACCGGGGGGCGCGCAGAATCCACGTAGCGGCGCACCGTGGAGAGCAGCAGCGATTTCTCCACCGGTTTGGAAAGGTAGTCGTCGCACCCGGCATTCAGACAGCGGAGCCGGTCGCTCGCCATGGCGTGCGCAGTCAACGCCACGATGGGCCTCATATAGCCTTTGGTGCGCAGCGTCGCGGTCGCCCCGTAACCGTCGAGCTCGGGCATTTGCATGTCCATCAAAATGATGTCGAACGGGCGGCCCGCTTCCAATGCCTCCAGGGCGGCTTCCACTGCAATACGACCGTTTTCAGCCACCGTCACCACCGCGCCGGCTTTACGCAGATGCGCTGAAATCAGCATCTGATTGTCATGCCCGTCCTCCGCCAACAAAACGGTGCCGACAATCGGCCCTGCATTCGAATTGTCATCGCTCGAAGTGGTCAGCGGCAACCCCGACTCCTGCAATCGCTCTACCACCGTCACGCCGTGCAGCGGGCCAGTGTCCACCGTCAGCGTAAAGGTGCTGCCGTGGCCGAGCGCGCTCTTCACTTCTAAGGTGCCGCCCATCATGTCGGCCAGGCGTTTGCAAATGACCAAGCCCAACCCCGATCCCCCAAACTGGCGCGTGGTTGAGGAATCGGCCTGGGTAAAGGGACGGAAGAGCCGCTCCAGCTGACCGGGTGACATCCCGATCCCCTCGTCGATGATAGAAAAAGAGATCTTCGGCTGCGCAACTTCCAGCGCGTCGCATTTGACGACCAGGGCCACTTTGCCCTTCTTCGTGAACTTGATGGCGTTCCCGGTCAGATTCATGAGGATTTGACGCAGGCGCGTGGGATCGGTCTGAATGATCTTGGGGATTGGGGAAGCGAACTCGACTTTGAAATTCAGCCCTTTTTCCAGCGCAGGAACTCGCATCAAGGACGCCACGTCGGCCACGATTTGAGGAGCCGAACAGGGGATGCTTTCCACGGTCATCTTTCCGGCCTCGATCTTGGAGAGGTCGAGAATGTCGTTGATGATGGTGAGCAAGTGCTGGCCATTTCGGCGAACGGTTTGGACGTGAGACTGTCGGTCGCTGTCCGACAAGTGCGGATCCAAGAGCAGGTCCGCGTAGCCCAGCACCGCGGTGAGCGGGGTGCGGATTTCGTGGCTCATGTTGGCCAAGAACTCGCTCTTGGATCGGTTGGCGTTGGCGGCGGCGTCTCGTTCAGAAATTTCCCGGCGAAGCTCCTGGTTCAATTGCTCGAGGGCTCGTGTGCGCTCGGCCACCCGCGCCTCGAGCTCAACCTGGGCTCGCGCCAGAGCGTCGCTGGCGCGCACTCGTTCCACCACCCGCCCGACTTGCGCGCCGATATCTGCCCCCAACTGCAGAATCTGCGGGTTTTCCGGCATTGCTTCGGCGAAGAAGAATTCCAGCACCGCCGCGACCTTGGAGCCGGTGGTGACAGGCAGCGCGAATGCGGCCCGTACCCCCAGTTCCTGGCAGGACATGTTTCTCGACCAATTGCGGTCCTGGCTGATGTCTTGGACCCAGAGCGGCCGCCCCGTCTCCAGAACGCGGCCTGGCAACCCTTCCCCGCGCCGCAGCGAGGCGGCGCTGGTCGAGCGCCGGAGCAACGAAAACCCCTGCGAGTCTTCTAGATGCCAAATGCCAGTCGCCACCACGACCCCCGCTTCTTCAGGGCAGAGCCAAGCGTGCCCCACCGGCGCCCCCACGTGAGAGCACACTCGCGATAGACAGGTCTGAAAAGCTTCCCCGATGAACGCGGCTTCATTTGCGGCACTGGCTACCGCGCGCATCAGCTCGGCAGAGCGCTGGCCTTCGTAGAGGTCGCGCAAGCCCTTCTCCGCCGCCGCCTCTGCCGCCTGCCGCGCGAGGCGTTCGCGCTCAACGCGCCGGCGGAGCTTTATCACCTCCTGCTCGGGATTGGAGGCTATGGACTCTTCCATGCTTAGCTCCTGGTTTTCTCAAAGGCGATCTCCAGCACGCAGTGACTGTCGCCGCGGATCGTGCAGAGGGGTTGCTCGATCTTTACCGTTTCGCCGAAATGCTTTGCCGACCCTTCGATGAGTCCCTCGGCAAATGCGCACAGCTTTCGGTCGGAGAAATAGGCCATGGTCAGCCGCCCGTCGGAGTGGGACTGGTAATCGAAGTGCGGCACCCCGGCGCCCGGGTAGAGCTTTCGCACTTCGGGGTGAATGATGTCGTTGAGCGTCAGCAAAAACGACCGAGTATCCTGGTGGGGGCGGAAGAAATCCGGGTAACGCTCCGCAAACATTCCGGCCGCCCGCGTGCCGAACCAGCGAACAATGGCTTCCGGCGGGAGCTTGAGCGCAGCCGCGGCGGCACCGACGATCGCGTAAAGCTGACTGTCGGGGTAGGTGCCGAGCGACGTGTACGCGCCGTTGAGATGCGCCGCGTCAAGCAACGCATCCCAGGTGTCCTCTCCATATTCACTACGGACGCTCTCTTCCAAGAGGTTAAAAACGATGCCTTTCATGGCGTTTCCTTCGGGGCTTGGACCGTAGACGGCTCTTTTATCCCTAAACGGCCGCGCTACGCGGAACTTGAGCCCCGATCGAAAATCCGGCGACACTGCAAATCCCCTGATTTCAACCCGGCGGCTCCACATCGTGAAAGCGCGTGTGGTCTACGTAGCGCCGTCCCTGCTCGTCCACCCCCAACACGTCCGCAAAGCGGCCGCCGAACACGAAGTCTTGTGCCCGGTAGGCGTAACGGGCGTGCACCTGGGTTGCCAGCGTATCGTCGGTGCCGGTGAAAGTGATGATGAGCCCCGCGCTGGCGTCGAGAAGCGACTCGGCGTTCTGGCCAAAGAAGGGACTCTTATCGTCGATAGGGTGAAAGACGGTCCAGCTCAACGCGAACAGGGGCGTGGTCGAGCGCCGAAGCGGCAGGTCGATGAGCCGCCGGTTGATGGATCCGTGCGAGTCCCGCTCGTCGTAGGCGTAGGTCACGTTGATGCGCGCTTCCACAATGAGGTGATTGGCGCGCTCGTTGGCGATCCGGAACATCACGGTCGGCACCCCGTCCGCTTCCGAGATCAGAGCCTGGCGTGAAAACGCCACGCGCGGTTGGGGCGAGGCGAACTTTCCGAACAAGACTCCGGTGGAGACCGCCGTCAGCAATAGCCCCGACACCGCTTCGAGCGTTGCGATCAGGTTGGCGTAAGTGTTCTTGGGCGTCATGCTGCCGTAGCCGATGGTGGCCATAGTCTGAACGCTGAAAAAGAACGCGTCTTCGAAGGAGCCGTGGCGAGCGTTGGCAATACTGTCGCCGCCCAGCAAGTACAAACCTGCGAAAATCACGTTCGCGACCACGAACACCGCGGCGATGCAAAGGATCAACACGGTCCAGCGGGACGTGCGCAGGAAGTGATAGAGATCCTGCGCCACGCTCCGCTTGAGGCCGATGCGCCGCACCTCCACGCTGGCATCGGGGCGGAGCAGCGAAGCGCGCGGAATCGGCTTGGTACCCTGCCGCCGCGGCGGGGGAGGGGGGATATCTGGCGAAGAAGTACTTAGCATACCAAGTATATTTTTGGCGCGGACCCCCCCAAGCCGACGCCCAGCGCGGCGATCACTGACCGACTTGGGGCACCTCTCCGCTTGCGGTCATGGCGAGGAAGCGCACCGCGTCCGCATTGGCGCTCGGCAGGTCGAACACCACGAAGTGGCCGTCTTTCCCGGTGGAGGCGGCGTATTGGCGCACCGCCAGCGTGGGGTTGCCGGTGAGCGGAACCGGTTGTGGGGTAAGACCGATGTCATCCGGTTTGGTGACGCTCGGGTCGGCGACAGCCAGGGTCATGCCCGCGGCGATCGCAAAGGTCGCCAACGTGACCGGTGGACTGTAGGTGTCGGAAAGTCCGTAGGTTTCGAATGCCGGCTTGGCTTGCTTGCCCATGAGCGGTGCAAAGCCAATTGCAGCGGCAAAGTTCAGCGGATCGGCGGGGTCGATCCACTGTTGGATCACGGTGAGCGCCGGGTGGTTGTTTGACCCCGGCAAGCCACCCAGAGAGTCGATATCGCCCAAGATGTACGGCAGGCCTGCCGCGATATTGACGGGACTGGTCTTGGTTACCAGCGCATCCATCAGGCTGGCGCCATTTCCGGAGAGCACCGCACCCTTGTAGAGGTCGGTGTGCGGCAATGCCAAGCTTCCCTCCGTTGCTCCTTGGGAGTGACCAAAAAATACAATCGCGTTGGGGTCGATCTTGATGGCGGCGCCGCCGCTCATCGCGGCAGACACATCCAGGGCGGCCGCAAAGCGCGCGAGCGCAATTTGATCCGCCGCGCCCTGCAACGGATTGCCACGCGCCGCAGCAGGGTTACCGAAGTTGAAGAACAAATCATTCGGCGACTGCATGGATGCGCCGCGGCGTGGCCCGTGCTCGACCTGGTCGATACCGAGCACGGCAAATGGCACGGTGCCGGTCGGCTTTGCTGCATTGCTCAGCGCTCCAGCAATTTCCGGGACGACGTGACTCCGGAAGGAGCCGCCCGTGCCATGAGCGAAAACCACCAGCGGCCATCCACTTGCCGGCATCGCGCCCTTGGGCACGGTCAGCGCCATGCACACGTCCTCCGTGCGCACCGGGCCCGCGGTGGTGACCGCGCCGCCATCGGAAGGAAGGAGATAAGGCGGCGTGCCTTGCTGAAAGATCGGAAGGCTCACCAGGGCATGATACTCGTCATATTGAGGAGCGCTGCTGTCGCCACAGGCGCGTTCGGCTGACGCTTGGGGACACGGAGACACCGCTCCGCTCACGCAGTGGACCCAATTTTTGGCGGTTGGCACCGGAGCCACTTCAACGGCAGCCGCAAGAGCAGTCATCGGGCTCCGCACACCGCCAACGGTGATGACCGTGGCGTTCAGCACGGTAGCCGGATCGATGCTCTGCGTGGTCAGGTAGTCGCGAAACGGTGCAAACGCCGTGTAAGCATCGGAGAGTCCTGGGTCCGTGGGAGCTGTGTTGCTCAACACCGACATCAGGTTCTCGGCGCGTTGGATGGGGCTTCCGTCCGCCGCGCGCCCGGCAGTGGTGATCCAGACCGCGTAGGTGTGGCCGGACTGGAGCGGCGCTCCGTTCGGGCGGCGCAATGCGAGCCAGTTGTCGCACACGTAATTGTTCGGGCCAGGCGCGCCCCAGCTTAGACCCGCGCTTCCCTTGTATTCGGGAGCGCCCTTGGTGATATCGATCCAGTGGGGAGCCCCGACACCGGTGAAGCTAGCAAAGTCGAAGTCTCCGGAAAACCGGAAGATAACCGTCGGATACGCGCCCCAGGCGGATTCGTTGGCAACCAGCGCATCGATGTAAATCTGAACCGGATCGTAACCGAGGAGGGCGCTTCCCGGCGTGGGGAAACCCATAAAATCGAGCTTGCCGTTTTTGATTCGGATGTCATTGGGAAACGGCAGCCGGAAGAAGTCGCCGAGCTTCGCGTTCATAGCGCCCGGCACTTCGAAATACGCGCGCACCGGGCTCGGAGCCGGGGGTTCGCACATCACGCCGGTCCCAGACTGCGAACCAAAAGTCGGCAGACCGGGCGGCACCACCTGACAGGTTTGTGCAGTGCAGGCGAGCGCAGCAAAGCAATCGAGCGACGTGGTGCACGGATCGCCCACATCCCCGCTGCCCTCCGGCTGGCACTGTGCGCCAAGGCCCACCAGCGCGCAACGCATTCCGGAAGCGCAATCGCTATCGCCTCGGCACGCCGCCCCCGTAGTTCCGGTTCCCACCGGCTGACACAATCCGCCCAGACATCCAAGCCCGCTCTGGCACTCCGCGCTGATGACACAGCGCTCGTTCAGCGCCTTACTGTGGCCGGGCTGGCACACGTTGCCCTGACATACGAGTCCGCTACGGCATGCGATGCTGGAGCAGTCGTCGCCCACACCGGCGAATGTACCGCCGGTCACACCGCCCGCGCCTGCCGCTCCGGTGACCCCGCCGCTCCCCCCGAATGATGCATCCGCCCAGGCGCCTCCCGAAGAGCTGAGCGGAACCGTGTGGGATGCACCCCTGCCGCAGCCCCAACCGAAGAACAGAACCGATGCCGCTACAACACCCGCGCAGGATAAGTGGACTTTAAGCATGTTGATCTCGCTGAAGAAGTTAACCCAACATGACAAGTTTTACCCGATAAATGCGGTTTTGACTACGGAGCTGGCACTCTGGCTGATTTTCAGCGGGTGCACGTAGTATTGAGCAAGACGGTAACGCTGCCGCCGACGGGGTCGGCGACCTTGTGTTCAGGCCGAGCGCCTGCTTCTAATGTTGTGGCGTGTCACACAGGAGCGAAGATGTCCGACCTAACTGAATCCTCTGCGTGGAAAGCACTGCTGGAGCACCGGCGTGAGATGGAGTCGGTGCACATGCGCTCTCTGTTCGCCGGAGATCCGCGGCGCTTCGAACGCTTCTCCCTCCGCTTTGATGACATCTTGTTCGATTACTCGAAAAACCGCATCACCGACCAGACCCTGGGGCTTTTGCTGGCTCTGGCCGAGCAAGCAAAGATCAGCGATTGGATCCAGCGCATGTTCGCTGGAGACAAGATTAACTTCACCGAGAAACGCGCGGTGCTACACGTTGCGTTGCGCAATCGGGCCAACACGCCGGTATTGGTGGGCGGCGGCGATGTCATGCCCGATGTCAGCCGGGTGCTTGCGAAAATGCGACGTCTCACGGACGCGGTGGGCAATGGCGAGTGGACCGGCTTTACCGGTAAGCGCATCCGCCACATCGTCAACATCGGGATCGGAGGGTCCGACCTCGGCCCGGTGATGGTGACCGAGGCGCTTCGGCCTTATTGGCGCAAGAACCTGGACGCGCATTTTGTTTCCAACATCGACGGGACGCACATCGCGGAAGCGCTCAAACAGGTGGACCCCGAGGCGACGCTGTTTTGCGTCGCTTCGAAGACGTTCACGACTCAGGAAACGCTCACCAATGCCCGCAGCGCCCGGAGCTGGCTGGTCGAAAAGCTCGGTTCCGAGGCTGCCGTCGCGCGCCACTTCGTCGCGCTGTCCACCAATGCACGGGCGGTTGGCGAGTTCGGTATCGACGTCGAAAACATGTTCGAATTCTGGGATTGGGTTGGCGGTCGCTATTCGCTTTGGTCGGCAATCGGGCTGCCCATCGCGTGCGTGCTGGGGATGGATCACTTCGAAGAGCTCTTGTCCGGCGCACATGACGTGGACCTGCATTTTCGATCCGCGCCGCCGGGCGAGAACATTCCCGTGCTAATGGCGCTGCTCGGCGTGTGGTACGCAAACTTTTTTGGAGCCGAATCGCATGCCATCTTGCCCTACGATCAATACCTGCACCGCTTTGCCGCTTATTTCCAGCAGGGCGACATGGAAAGCAACGGCAAAAGCGTGGACAGAAATGGCGAGCG
>DASXTY010000069.1:0-4298 GCA_036505155.1 Polyangiaceae bacterium
TTGCCGATGCCCACGCCTCCTCCGTGGTGGAAACTCACCCAAGACGCTCCCGCCGCTATGTTCAAACCGAAGTTGAGCAGGGGCCAGTCGGCAATGGCATCCGACCCGTCTTGCATGGCCTCCGTTTCCCGCTCCGGGGACGCCACGGAGCCGCAGTCCAGATGATCGCGACCGATGACCACCGGAGCGGATATTTCTCCCTTCTTGATGAGCGCATTCATGGCGAGCCCAAACTGTGCTCGTTCGCCCAGCCCGAGCCAGCAGATGCGCGCCGGGAGGCCGGAAAACGGCACTTTTTTCTGGGCCAAATCAACCCAACGCGAAAGCCCCGGATGGTCAGGAAAGCAGCGCAGGAGCTCGGCGTCCAGCCGGTGGATGTCGGCGGCATCTCCGCTCAACGCCGCCCATCGAAACGGCCCCATGCCGCGCGCAAACAAGGGCCGGATATATGCGGGCACGAAGCCCGGGTAGCGGTAAGCGCCGCTGTTATCGCGCACGCGAACTCCGGCGCGTTCGGCTTGTTGGCGCAAGTTGTTGCCGTAGTCAAAGGCAATCGCGCCGCGCTCTTGCATGTCCAGAATTGCCTGCCCATGCAGTGCAATCGAATCCAAAACCCTTCGGTGGTAGTCGGCGAGATCGCGCCCGCGCAGCGAATCGAGCTCAGCGAGATCTCCCAGCGGTACGTAGGCGCCGAGATCGTGGGCCGGGGTCTGATCGGTCACCAGGTCCGGAATTCTGCCCCGTCGCACCAACTCGGGATAGACATCCGCTGCGTTGCCAATCAGCCCGATGCTGAGCGGTGTGCCGGCGGCACGCGCCGCATCGACCCAACTTAAGGCCTGGTCGAGCGAATCGGTCATCCGGTCGCACCAACCTGCCTTCACTTTGGCCTGCACCCGCTCGGGCCTCACCTCCACGTCGACGATGACGCCTTCGTTCATGGTGACGGCCAAAGGTTGGGCCCCGCTCATCCCGCCCAACCCGGCGCTGAGCACCCATTTTCCCTTGAGTGAAGCGCAGCCGAAGTGCTTCTCTCCGGCCGCGAGATACGTCTGGTAGGTGCCCTGCAGAATGCCTTGAGTGCCGATGTAGATCCAGGAGCCTGCGGTCATTTGCCCGTACATGGTGAGCCCGGCGCGGTCGAGCTCATCGAAAGTTGCCTGGGTTGCCCAGCGCGGTACCAGATTTGCGTTGGCGATCAGCACCCGGGGTGCATGGGGAAAGGTGCGCGCAACGTACACCGCGCGCCCGGATTGCACGCACAACGTCTCGTCCTCTTTCAGCTTTTCCAGAGCGGCGGTGATTCGGTGAAACTCGTGCCAATTTCGGACTGCGCGCCCGGTCCCCCCGTAGACCACCAGGCGCTTCCAGTCCAGAGAGTTTTCCGGGTCGAGATTATTCATGAGCATCCGCTTGGCCGCTTCGGCATCCCAGCTCCGAGCTCGCCGCTCAAGTCCCCGGGGTGCGCGGGGAGCCTCGGAAGGCATAGCTCCGAGGTGAATCGGGCGTCCCCAATCGGAGAGCTCGGCGCTGATATCGCAACTGCAGGCGTAGGTTTCGCGCTCTCGCCGCGCTATTTCGCGGTCGCTGAGAGTCATCGCGAATCACCTGATTCCGGATTTCGCGCCGCCACGCCCGACACAAACGCCGCCAGCAACATGGCGGCGAGCCGCGCGGTCCGCTCATCTTGGTCGAAGAGCGGATTACACTCCATCAGTTCGAACAGCCGAACTTTGCGGCTTTTTCCCGCCGCGTGCGCGATGGCGCGGCCTTCGGCGGGCGTGAGCCCATCGGTGCCCGGCGCGGAAACTCCCGGAGCGTATGCGGCGGCGAACACATCCAGATCGATGGATACGAAAAGGGCCATTACACCGGACTCGATGCGGGTAAGCTCGGAAGCGAATAACTCGGCTAACCCGTGTTCTCGCGCCCGAGCGAGCGTCCAGCACTGCACGCCGACGCTCCGAGCCCACTCATAGTGTTTTTTGGAATTGACGTGCGCGTGGAGCCCAAATTCGATTAGTTTTCCCCCGGCGATGCCCAGCTCTTCGACGATGCGTCGATAGGGCGTGCCGCTCGTGATACGACCATCGATGACGGGTCGCACATCCAGGTGGGCATCTACGTTGATGCCTGCCACCGCGCCTCGCACCCTCTGCAGCGCTTCAACCGACGCGAAGGTGGCGTCGTTACCTCCACCCACCACAACCGCCAAGCTCCCGGTGCGCAAAATGGCGAGCGCAGCTTCGGTCAGCCTCGAGTGCGTGCCGGCGACGTCGCTCTCGAGCACGTCGAGGTCCCCGGCGTCCGCCAGCCGTAGCCGATCGAAGTCGATGCCGCATTCGAGATCGAAAGTGGTTCCAAAGCGCCTGAGCGCCCGCCGCAGTGCCGCCGGCCCCTGCGCGGCACCGGCCCTGCCGCCTCCGAGCGTAACCCCGAAGTCGAATGGCACGCCGAGCAGCACCACGTCGGCGGGTTCGCCGTTCCATTCCACCAAACGATGTGAGAGCCGCGGATCGTCGGTGTCAGCCGGCGGGTTCGGGAACCCCTGATCGGGCACAACAGTGAACGGCGTACGAAATGCCACCGCATCAACGATGCGTCGGAAAACACCCCGCGCCAACGTTGCTCCCCGCAGCGGACGCGAGACCGACGGACATGGCTGCTTTTAGCGGATTCCTGAAAACCAGCTCGACCTTGTCGACGTGTTAAGCTCGTAGAACGACCTCATGGCCGACAAAGCGCCTCCCCCTCCACGCCGCGACCCCGTCGTGGCGCCGCTGCCGCCCGATCCCAAAGCGGCCCGGCCCGTCGCACCTCCTCCCCCTGAACCTTCTCGACCTATGGCGGCTCCCCCGCCGCGAGCACCGGCTCCCGCCAAGTCCCAAGCGGCAGCTCCTCCGGCGAAGGGAGTGCCGCGCGCCGCGCCGCCTCCACCGCGGACGCCTGCGCGGCCGGCACCTGCTTCCAGCGCGCTCGAGCCGGCCGGCCCGGTTACCCTTGCGGACGTCGATTTGGAGCCGGTCGAAGCTCCCACGATTTTGCGGCCGAGCCCAGCATTCCCGAAGGCTCCCGATCGTTCGACCCCCCGCAAGACCGGCGCGACGGATGCCGTAACTCGGGTGATCTCGAGCCCGCCGCCTGCACCGGCAACGCCTGACCAGCGGGAACTCGATCAGCGCGTGGTTCATGCGCGCGCGCTAATCACCGTGTGCGAATCAGAGCTCAAGAGCCGTCCGGAAAAGCTCCGGGCCATGCGCCTTCATTACGAGTGCGCAAGGCTTTTCGAAACGCCGATCGGGGACCTTAAATCGGCGGCGGACCATTATCAAAAGGCACTGGCCATGGCGCCGGATCACGTGCCCACGCTCGAAGGAGCTCGCCGCGTGTTGATCCAGCAGAAAAGCTACCAAGCGGCCTTGCCTCTGTTCGATGCCCAGGTGCGCTTGACCGCAAGCCCTCGTCAAAAGGCGGCGCTCTTGTATAGCAAAGGGCGTCTGCTGGAGGATCAGATGGGCTTGAAGCGCGAGGCACGCGAAGCCTTCGAGACTGCGGCCGATCTGAACGGGCAGGATTTATCCCTGCTGAAGGCGGTGGAGCGCGCAGCGGCCCAAGCGGGAAGCTGGGACTCGCTGGATCGCATTCTCGAGCGGTCCGCAAATTCACCAGGACTCGACGCGCGCCATCGGGCGGCCAAGATCTGCGAACGGGCGCGCTTGGCGGAGGTGCACAAGGGAGACAGCCGGCTCGCTACCGATCTGTACCTTGCTGCGGTGGAAGTCTATCAGAACGCGCCAGGCGCTTTGATGGCGCTCAAGCGGTTGAACACCGCGCAGCAACGCTGGAGGGACTTGATAGACGTGCTCGGTCGCGAGGCGGAGCAGACCTCTGATCCTTTGGAGCGCGCGCTGGTGAATCTCCGCATCGCGGGGCTGGAACGGGATCGCATTGGAAACTTGGAAGCCGCGCGGGTCGCGCTGGAACGCGCAGCCGAGGACGCGCCGACGGACCGCATGGTGTGGGAAGAGCTCGCGCGTTGCTATGAGCTGGGTCAGCGTCGCGAGGACCACGCGCGCGCGCTTCGAGCGTTGGTCGGGCTTTGTCCGAGCTCGTCGGAGCGTGTCGGGTATTGGCATCAAATTGCAGGATTGGAGGAGGAGCTGCAGCGCGAGGACCAGGCGATCGAAGCGTACAGTCACGCTCTCGAGGAAGACCCCGCATATCTTCCGGCACTTCAGGCGCTCACCAAAATCTATCAAAGCCGCGCGCTATGGGAGCCGCTCATCGCCATCTGGTTG
>DASXTY010000070.1:0-4246 GCA_036505155.1 Polyangiaceae bacterium
CGGCAAAGCGGCCAGGCTTCATCCCAGAATCTGCCGGTTCTCGATTCCCAATCCAGCGAAATCCTTTTGGTGTCCAATCAGCTCCGCAGCGAAGAGCACAATGAAAATCCAGTTCATAAATATTTGCCGGATTCGGAGCCCAGGCCCGCTCACCCGGTCGATGCCACGCTGGCTGACCAATTACAAACCTTGGGCTGGGAAGTGCGGAACCTAGACGGCGAGGTGGTTGACTCGGTTCGGCCGGGTACCGCCTACGTTTTCATTATCTATTACAAGGTCTTGGCTACCATCTCTGGCGAGTGGGAAACCTTCGTCCACATTGACGGCTATCAGCGCCGCTTCAACGCCGATCACAACACGCTGGGAGGGCACTATCCGTTTCACTTGTGGCGCGTCGGCGACTGGATTGCCGATCGGTACCGTTTCACGCTCGAGCCCAACTTCACGCCCGGCTCCTACGAGGTCTTCTTTGGCCTGTTTAGCGGGAGCCGGAGGCTCGAAGTCAAACGGGGTCGCCATCAAGATAACCGCATCGTCGCCGGCAGTCTGTTGGTGCGGTAGTGCAGACCTAATAAATCCGGGAAATGTCGACGGTTGGACCCCCCGGATCGGGGGCGCGTGACAGGACCCCGATTCGGCGTTAAGGCCCGAGGGTGAGCGACCACCCGGCGAGCCCCACCGAGCGTCCCTTGCCGCCCGCCAGCGAGCGACGTGCCGCCGAACGGTTGGATGTACTCTGGTCGGTGGACTGCGAAACCGAAGAAACTTTTCTGTATGCGAGCATCACGAATATTTCCGAGCTCGGCATCTTCGTGAGCACGCGAGAGCCTTTACCCATTGGCACGTTTGTGCGGCTGCATTTTGCCGCGCCGACGACCAAGGAACCTTTCGTTTTGTCCGGACAGGTGCAATGGGTAAATCCAGTGCGCCTTCTTTCCGAGAATCGCAATCCAGGCATGGGTGTGCGATTCACCAATCTCACCGCCGAAGATCGCGAGCGAATCGTGGAAACGATTCGAGTGATCGCCTATCTTCGCGATGTGTCCAATTGAGGGATTATTTCTCCGCCGCTGCCGGAGCTTGCGCCTTGGCGGGAGGGGGAGCGGCCGCAGCAGGCTTGGATGCGCCTGCTGCAACATCGGCGCTTCCCGCGACTTCGTGTGCCATCGAGTCCAAAGCGCGCTGGGCTCGCTCCGAATATCCGGAGGCTTCCCGCAACTGCAGGTAGCTTTTCCGAGCGCGTTCGGGCTGGCCCAACGCCTGGTAACAATTCGCAGCTTCCCAAGCGGCTTGATTGCCAATGTCACTAGCTGCGTAGCGCGACTGAAGTTCGTCGAAACGAGCCACTGCCGAGGGACAACCCTGGCTGCGCAACATCGACTTAGCCGCCCACAAGGCCGCCGATGGGGCTTCTGCTCCCCCCTGAGCTGCAATGAGCTCGAAGTCCCGCTGGGCCTGCGCGTAGCGCTGGTTTCGGTACGCTTGCAGGGCGGTGCCGTAGTCGGCACTTGTGGACTCGGATTCGCTTTTGTCGAGAGGGGCCGCCCGCCCAGCCTGCGATTCCGGGCGCGCAGTTGGCTGCGCCGCCGCGATTTTTTCACCGCCTGTAGCCCGAGCCCGCTCACGACCGGGATCGATTTCCGCTGTTCCGTGTGGGGGTGCAGTTCGTGTATCAGAATGAGGCGCCCGTTCCGGCACCGGTACTACCGTCACCGGTTCACCTTCGCCCTCCGGAACGCCGCGTTCCGTCACTCGAACATGATCGCGCTCGCCGGGGCGCGCCCTCAGGAACATCAAGCTGGCTCCGATCATGATCATCAGGAGCGCCGCCATCGCCGTCTGGGGGCGCATGGCGTAGCCGGCGAGTACCGAGACCACCCGCCCCAACCGCTGGCGCGCGCCCAGGTGGGATCGAGCTTGGCGCTCGGCCGCCAGGATTTTTGCCCGTAGCCCGGAAGGCGGCTCCACTAAGGGCAAAACCGCTATTTCCCTGGTGGCGCGAAGCCGGGTGCTGACGTCGCGGCAGCGGGCACAGTGCCCCAGATGTCGCTTGGCTGCGGCGCTGGTCAATTCATCCAGCTCCGCGTAGACCAGATCGAGCGCCACGCGATCGAATCTCTCGCAATCCATGGCGTGCCTCATGGAAAAAACCCCGGCTCGAGTGAGCTAGCGCAAGGCACGAGCGTATTCCTCGAATTCTCCCAGAGCTTGTTGCAATCGATCGAGCGCGTAGCGGAGTCGGCTCTTGACCGTGTTCTCTCCCACGCCGGTGGCCGCAGCGATTTCTTTGAACGGCAAGTCGGCCAGTTGCCGCAGCAAGAACACTTCGCGTTGTTCATCCGGCAGCTCGTCGACCGCCTCCAGGATCCGGCGCTGCACCTCCGACGAAAGAGCATTGCGCTCCACGTTGGAGCGGGAGCCGAGGTCGGGAACCTGCTCGCCCAGAGTGCGCTCGCCGCCCTCGCTTGGCCCCGGCTGGTCGAGCGAGGCGTGCCGGCGATGGGAATATTTGCGAAGCTCGTCGATGCACAGATTTCGCGCGATGGTGTAAAGCCAGGTGGAAAATCGGGCTTCATGCTTGAATTCCGCTGCTTTCTGCACCACTCGGAGGAAGACTTCCTGGGTGACGTCTTCCGCATTTCCGGCCTGCCGGAGCTGCCGCAAACTGAAGTTATAAATCTGCGCCTCGTAGCGCGAGAGCAGCTCCGCGAATGCTTGCCGGTCACCGCGCTGGTAGCGCACCATGAGCATTTCGTCGGTTGCCTCGCTTCGGGCCGCCATCTTCAGCGCGCTGCCTCCTGGGGAGCGGCGCAACGCGTGGGTTCAAACAGTTTTCCAGCTGTTCTTTGGGCGGTCCGTTTTTCCATGCGACGTCCCAGCTCGGAATTCGATCTCATTAGCGTGCGCGCACTCGATGCCACAGGCAACCGCAGCATTTTTTGCCGGGGAAGGTGCGACGGCTTCGCAGACGACGAAGCCGTGCGCGCGGCTCAAACATCGAAAAGCTCACCCATGCTGATTCGCGCTAGCCGTGGGGCTTGCAGGGCCTCTCAGTGGGCGCCTTTATTTGGGGGTTTAAGGCCCCGTCGGACAGAACGGTTGCAGGCGGGAAAAATTCCGCCCATATAGATGAGGGCGGCGTTTGCCGTCCGTTTAATAGCTGCTCGGGGACGAGATGCGACTCAGCAAGGCCTTCCTTACGGTGTTGTTGGTCGGCGCAAGTTTGTCGGCTGACCTGATGGCCCAATCAGCGCCAGCAGACGGAAAGTCGTCGAGCGCAGCTCCAACGACACCGGCGCCCAGCGACAAGAAGGGGTCGGACAAGAAGGGCGCCGATAAGAAAGCTACCGACAAGGATAAGAAGGGTTCCGAGAGCACACCCGCACCGGCGGCACCGGCAAGTGCTGCCTTGCCGCCGGCCGCAGGAACACCGCCGCCAAGTCCAGCTCTCCCGTCACAAGGCGCGGGCGTTGCGCCGGCTCCGGCCCCTAAGCCGCCGGCGTCGGAAGCCGGTACGGCGGAAGCGGGCAAGATGGACGCGGCCACGTATACGGTGCGTTTGCGCGATCTGGAACAGCGCATCGACGAGCTCAAAGAGCAGATCCGGCGGAGCCACACTCGCTTGAGCCTCCTGAGCGACCAGGTTCTCTCCGGCAACGTCGGCGGCGCTACCGCCGAAATCACGCTGGTGAACGAAATGAGCAGTGTGTATCGCCTCAAGCAGGCGACCGTGCTGCTCGATGGGTCGGTGCAATACAATAAGCAGGACGACACCGGCGGGCTCACTGGGCAAAAAGAGTTTCCGATATTCAGCGGCGCGATCAAGCCGGGGGACCACACCATCCAAGTAAAATTGGTGTTCCGGGGTCACGGGTACGGAGTTTTTGCTTATGCCGAAGGACTGAAATTCACTGTCCCTGGGGATTTCTCGTTTACGGTGCAACCGGGGAAGACCGCCGAAATCAAAATCATCGCTTTCGAAAAGGGCGGCGTCACGACCCCCCTGGAAAAACGTCCGACCTATCGGTTTCAGCAGAAGATGCGCGCTTCGGGTGGGTCGGGTGCGAAAGGCACGGGTGGCCGTTGATGCGGGTGCGGCGCGTCCGCGCCTGGGCGCTCGCGTCGCTCGCCGTATTGGCGCTGAGCCCCGCTGCCAAGGCGCTCAGCGCGTCCGAGGCTCAAAAGCGCGCTCAAGTCAGCATCCAAAACGTCCGCGACCAACTCAGGCGGGTATCCCCGAGAATTC
>DASXTY010000071.1:0-7542 GCA_036505155.1 Polyangiaceae bacterium
CCAGAGAAATGTCGGCGGTGATGACCCGCAGACGGTAGCGATATCGCGGGTCGTCTTTGTATTGATCCATCACCAAGTCGCCAAAATCCCGCTTCCCCTTTTTGGCCAGATGACCGCGCAACCACTCCTCGAAATATTTGCCCTCGTAGATGCCCTTTTCGAACCCCAAGCTCAGCGCTGGACCCAATAGCGGGATCTTGTCCACCACGTCCTTATCCAAAAACTTCGAGTACTCCGCAGAGCGCATGATCTCCCCGAGCTCGACCGCGCTGTAGCCGGCAGCCACCAAGGACGCGACAATCGCCCCGGCCGAGGTGCCCGCCACGTTCTCGAAGGAATATCCCTTTTCTTCGGTGACGGCGATCGCGCCCACCAGTGCAATTCCCTTGACTCCCCCCCCCTCGAACACCGCATCCGCTTTGAGCTCGGTCATGGATGGTTCCTCTTTAGTCCCCCAACTGAAAACTGGCAACGGCGTCCATGAGCAGTTGAAAGCGCCTTCGGTTAAAGCGAGCGCCACTGGTCACCCAGTCCACATGCTGGACAGGGTGGCCATCGTCCTGGAAGTGTCCGAGCACATCCAGGTGGTCCGCTTCGCCGGCCCAGATCAACTTTCCCCGCAGCATACTGAGCGTCGGGACGATGCCGTCGTTGCTAGTGTCGCTGACTTCATCTTCCAGAGAGCTCGCTAGCATTTCGGCCTGCTCGGGGGTGGTCCTGGCGTAGGGGTAGCGTTCGACGCGCTGGCTCGCGAACTGATACAGGGTTGCATACACAGCAGCAGTGAGCGCGGCGTAGGGAGAGCGGATTCGTTTCGCCAGACGCAGCGAGGGCGGTGGAGGCGCGGCGCTCGCGACGCACGCATATCGAACCTCGGGGCGGTCTGCGGCCACGGCGTTGAAAACGTCCATGGCCTCGGGCATGGACTGCACGATGGCTCCCTGGTCGGTCCGGACTTGGCTAAGAAAATTGAGGATTTCGCCGCGCCCCTCCCGATCCACGAAGCGCAGCACGCCGTCTGCGACTCGGCTGAAAAGCCTGAAGTCGCCGCCAAAGAGCGAGTCAATTCGACTGATCCCCATCAGCAACTTGGAGAACATCGCCAGCGACGGTTCACCGAGCGACAGCGACACCACGGTCAGCAGGCTAAGCGCGTAGAGAAGCCGGGTCCCGGAGACGGATGCAAAGAAGCTCGCGACCGGTGTGCCATAGTGTGGCGTGTTGACCGTCACCACGGTCTGGACCCGCGACGTCCAACGCGTGAGCGAGGGATCGATGCCCAAGTTGCTGGTGGGGGAAAGCACCAAGCGGGAATCGAGACCCCCGGTGGAATGGCCGACCAAATGAATCGGGGCCGAATCGGGGCCGCAGCTGGCGGAAACGGCTCGGGCCAAAACCCGCGCGCGATGGCGGAACGACGAGGTGGGTGGGGAATTCAGGTCTTCGAAATATGCTGGTACGCCCGCGTCCGCGAAGCGCTTCTCCAGGGCCCGCCGCACGTGTCGGAAGTAGTCGTATCCGGCGAGTCTGCCGAAACCAAAGAGGCCGGGAATGAAGTAGATGCGGTGCAACATGTCAGTCGTCCGTCAGTCGGCGCAGCCGTTCCAGATCTTCTTGCGCGGAGCCGGCTTGCGGCTCCAGCGGAAAGAGCAGCACCCATCGTTCGCCATGCCAGCGGACGTGGTTCCGATCCACCGAACCGTGCACACCACCGGCTCGATGCAGCGCGCTCAGAGCCTGCGCGAGCTCGGCTGCTTCGTCCGAAGTCACAGGCCGGTCGAGCTGGGGTCCCCGCGCCGCCTCAATCCAGACACACGAAGCATCAGGGCGGAAACACAAAACGCACGCCAGACCGGGGTGGTCGGCGCGCGCGAAGGCCGCCGCTCGAGGCAAGGTATCGGCATCGGCCTTCAGCACCACCACCTCACGACCGAGCAGAGTATCGCAATAAGTATCTTTTCCGATCGGCCGGAGGCGCTCGGATTGGAGGGCGGTCTCCGGTGTCGTCCCCGAGGGCTCGGCGGCGAGTGCCGGCGGCACCTCGCCGGGCCAAACCAGACCGAGCAGCTCTTGTCGCGCCTGCGCACAGTCGCTCGGCCTGTCTTGAGCAGGCCCAAGGAAGCGCTGCAACAACGCAGCGTGTCGCTCGGTGAGACGGCTGGACAAGAAAGGCAACCGGTGGCCGGGCGGTGCTCCGGTCAGTCCGTGCCACACCAGAGCTCCCACGCCGTGAATGTCGGAGCGGACCGTTGCAGGCTCACCCCTGAGCTGTTCCGGCGCCATGTATTCGAGCGTGCCCAGGACGCCTCGGGTGACGGTAGCCGCAGCGTCGGCGAGGTGACAAGCTCCAAAGTCCGCGAGACGCGCCGCCCCAGCCGCATCCAAAAGCACGTTGGATGGCTTGATGTCGCGGTGCAAAATCCCCCGCCGGTGGGCTTCGGCAAGCCCCGACAGAACCGAAACTGCAATTTCCAGCACCCGCGCCGGCGCGACCGGTCCTTGTGCGACAAACTCGGTCATATTGCCGCCCGCCATCCACTGCAGCACCACGGCCGGACCGGAAGCGACGTAGTCGAGAAGCGCGACAATGCATGGGTGGCGCAATAGACCCAGCGCCCGCGCCTCGCGTTCGAAGCGCTGCAGCGCGTCCCTACCGACTTCCCGAACCGTGGCAGAGGAAAAAATCTTCACTGCTACCTCTTGGTGCGTGAGTGAATCGATCGCATGGTAAACACTGGCGGTCGGCGTGGTGGCAACCGTGCGAAGCACCCGATACCGCCCGAACAGCATGCTCCCCTGCCCTTCCGCCACGCCCGTCGATGCCTCTTGTAGATCCGCGCTTTCCTCCGGCAGTGTTTCTGGACGAGCCTTAAGCTGTGCTTCCATGAGCAGCGCCGCGGTCGACCATCCGAGCCGCTCGAACCCTTGCTTGAGCAAGAGCTGCGCTTGGGGGCGCTCCGGCCTACCCTCTGGAATTTTTTGCAGAAACCGGATTGCGTCGAGCACGCGGTCGTTTTTCATCAGGAGCCCGCCGAGCTTGAGGCGGGCAAGGTGTTGTGCGTCGTCCAGCTGTATGGCGACCTGCAGGCAACGACTTGCGTTTCGTGAATCGCCGGCCTTTACATACGCTTCTGCCGCGCTGATCCACGCACCGGCCCGCTCGAACAAAGTCGCGCCGCGCGCCGGATTGCCCAGGGAGAGCTCCAGCCGCGCTGCGCTCTCAATTTGCCCGGCCGTGATGAGGCGTTGCGACAAACCCACCGCGTGCTCCGGCTCTGCGCGGAGCCGGTCTATCGAGGCGCTCTCCAACTCCAGGCTTCCCGCCCGGACAGCCAATGTCAAAGCGCGCGCGGCATCTTGGGCCTCCAGAGCCGCACGCGCCGCATGTTCGTAGTCGCAAGCGCGCTCCCATAGCTGAGAAGCTCGTTCATAAAGCCCGTGCTCATCGGCCAGTCGGGCAGCCTCCTCCAATCGATCGCGCGCTTCTAGCTGGCGGAGCTCATGTTCCAGCTCCAGAGCTTTAGCATCCACCTCGTCACTGGAAGCGGACGGTTCTGATGAGCTCAAAATCGAAACGAAGCTCGCCGTGATCGATACCGGCGCTGGCGAATTCGCGGCTCCGGATCCGCCGCAACGACAGCCGCCCTTCCCCCCCGCTGAGTGCGGGCTGAGCGGGAATGGTGCCCGCACCGACGTCATCCTTGAACACGCATCCGATCGCGCCCGGCACGCCGGCACGCCCGAGCTCGACATAGATGAGATCATTCGGGTTACCGACGGCCCAGGTCATATCGGTCGGCTCGCGCGCGGAAACCGTGCTCACTTCCGCCAGGGGCGCCCCGCCCACCGTAACGCCCGCAAGTGATTCCGGCGCAGCCAGTTCGACCTCTAGCACCGGCACTTCCGGGCCGCCAGTGGCTCGCACCGAGTAGACCACACCGGCGGGTAGCGGATCGGCTGCTTGATCGCGCGTTGTGTACACGACACCGGACAACAAGTCGCTTACGGCAGGCAAAGCCCGAGGCGCGAGCACGGTCTGTATCTTGTTGGCGTTGACGCTGATGTCGCCCGCTTCCAAAAACTCTACATCCGCGCCCAGCGACGAGTGCACGTGCTCTCCGCCATCGCGAGCCGAGCACTGGTTCACTCCGGGAAGACGCAGGTCGAGCCCCGCGAAGTTCATCGCCGCCGCCGCCTCCACATTGGGCGGTAGTCGAACGAAGCCCGCCACTGCCCCGGCGCGCGGCGTGAGTGCCGTATCGGCGCTTTCGCCGCGTTCGATCACGATGAGAGCGTGTGTGCTGCCCGTATCGGCATCTGCGCTGTAGGTTTCCGGCTCCACTGAGCAGCCCAAAAGAGCCAGCGACCAGACGGAGGCGACCGCCCATCTAGCGCGCCATGGTGTGCGCAGCCCCCGAGGGGCGGGGGGATGTCTACGGGAAGCCACGTTTACAATGTTAGGGCGCGGGACTCCGCAGGGCAAGCTAGGCACGGCCATCGGGCGCGAAAGACGAAACCTCAGAAGCGCACCAGAAGGGCTCCGGTGGGCGCCAGTGTTATACCGTCGAGGGATGCCCTTTCTTCCGTGCCAGCGAAATTTAGCCGGCCCTTCATCGTCTGAAAATAGACGTCGAGCTCCACGCCGACCCACACCGGGGGGGCGCCACCCGCTAGCCCGATTACGCCTCCTCCATACCATCGCCAGGCATCGAGCGGAACTTGCTCTTCGCGAGTCGGATCAGGGTCCACGCTCAGCACGAGATGACCCCGGTCGTGCTCCACGCCGGCCCGCGGCCCCACCCACACTTGAATAACTTGCGCATCGCTGCGCCATCCAACCAGAACCGGAATGTCGAGCCCCCACCCGCTGACACCGCTCGCGTCCATGCCCGCGATGACACCGCTCTCGGCGCCCCGAGATCCGGGGTGCCCCAGGACCAACGAGGCGCCGCCACCGGCGCTCAGAGCAAAATGTGACTCCTGCCACGCGTGGCGCCCGTCGATGCGAACGCTCCGCGCTGTGTAGGTGAGTCCCGCGTCGCTGGTGAAACCCAATCCAACGCGAGCCCCCACCCACGGTGCGAGCCCCGGCGCGGTCAGGACTTCTGCGATCGCGCCTCGGGTGAAGCTTTGTTGCGCATTCGACGTTTGCACTCCCGTCCGTTGCACGGATGCCGCACTGGTGAGCCCAATCGCATCGTCCGCCTCGCCCAAAGTGAAACTTTTGCTCGCGCCCACCCCAGTGGAAACCTCTCCCATTGGCAACACATGCGCCGGATGCAAAAGCGCCGCGCCTCCCCCACACCCGGTAACCAGGACCAACGCGGGCAGAAGAGCTACTCGTGCCGATGGTTTCACTTGCTCCTGCGCGGTGTACCCGTCTTTCCGGATCCCAGGCAACAGGATTTGCGCGAGCCGCGCAAGTGTTTCAGTGGGTGAGAGCGAGGGCGCGCCTCCGGTACCGTTGCCGCGCGAGCTTTTCCGTGCGTAGCTCTGCGCATCCAAAAATGCAAAATCCACTGACCATTGCGCAGATCACGGACTTACATCTGCGCAGGCACTTACCCGGTCACCCGAATAGCTTCCGGCGGCGAGGGCGGGAAGCGTTTGAAGTCTTGCCAAGCGCACTGGAGCTTGCCCGAGAACGGGGCGCAACCCTGGTGGTCTTGACCGGCGATTTGGTGGATGTGCCGGAATCGATCCTCGGGAGCGACGACTACTATCCGTTGCCGCGCGAGCGATGGCTCGAAGCCGCACTAGCCGACTACCGCCTGCTTAAGAAAACGCTGGATGCGGGCGGAGTACCTTACACTGTCCTTCCCGGCAATCACGATCACGAGCCGAGTTTTTGGCAAGTGTTTGCGCGTGCGCCGCTTTGGTTCGACTTGCCGCAAGGATTCCGCGTCGTGCGCTTTTTCGATCGCGAGGGAGATGGTCACGTTCCTCGCCGATTGGACCGCGAGCGCAGGCAGCTCGAAGGCATGTTGGCGGACGCTTCCGATTTTCTACAGATCCACCTCCAGCATTACGTCATTAATCCAACCCTAGAGGGCCAGGGATATCCTTACAATTACCTGGAAGCCGAGCATTTGCGCACAGCTCTGGTGGCTTCGCGCAAAGTTCGCCTCGCGCTGTCGGGGCACTACCATCCCGGAACTGACCTGCTTTGCGAGGAAGGTTGCTACTTCTGCACCGCACCGGCCTTCACGCTGGCTCCCCACCCGATGACCATTTATCATCTGGAAGGCGGTCAGGTTCGGCGCGAGGTGGTGGCGACGCAAACCGGACCTCTCACCGCGGGCAAGCCGGTGGTGTTCGTGGATCGCGATGGTGTGCTCAACGCACAGGAAAGCTATAGCACCGGTCCTGAGAACCTGACTTTGATCGCCGGTGCCGCCGATGCGGTGGCGCGCCTGCGCAGCGCGGGCTGGGCGGTGGTGGTGGTGACGAATCAGTCAGCCATTGGGCTTGGGTACGTCACCGAATCCACGGTGTGTTTGGTGAACGATCGGCTGTGCCAACTCTTGTCGGAGCAAGCAGGCTCGGAGGCCATCCCCGACGCCATCGTGATGAACGCCGGCGCTGGCAGCCGAGCGGTGCATCCGATGTGGCAAGACCTATCCCGAGCCAAACCGAGCCCGTGGATGTTGGAGCAGGCCGTAAAAGAGCTCGGGCTCCGTCAAGACGGCGCGTTTCTAGTCGGCGACCGAGAAAGCGACCTCTCCGCTGCGCGCACCTTTGGAGCAACTCCCGTGCTGGTGCGCACCGGCGCGGGCCGCGAAACCGAAAGCAGTCTCGATCTGCGAAAGTGGGCAGCTCTTGACATTTTCGATGATCTATCTACGGCCGTTGCCATGATCCTGAGCCGGGAAGGGTAGTCGGCTGCCCATTCCGATTGATACTGATCACTTTCCATTCTTTGCACCCTCCAACGCTTTCGCCGTGTCCTGCGCGGCCTTTGCGAGCTCGCCAGCCAGGCGTTTGGACGCGGGATCCTGCAAGCCCTTGGCAGCGCGATGAAACCGGTCGGCAACATCCAGCCAGTACTTGGGATCTGGACCCGCAGGCGGGGCTAGCTGCAGCAGGTAGGCGGCATCAAATTCCGCCAGCGGCGCCAGCGGACTCTTACTACGCGCGAGCGCGTCCAGTTTTTTTACGTCGCCGACTCCAGCGGGGAGCCGCGGGCCCGAGAGCATCATCTGCGCTGCGTCGCGCGGACCACCCTGAAGCGCTGTGGCGAGCCCATCGAAGAGCTTCGCCTCGTCCGAACGAAGGGGCACGGCCAACGCCCCAGCCCGTTGAAAATCTTCGGAACGCCAGAAGCGCTGCCCGAGCTCGAACAAGGCTCGCACGTAAAGATTCGCGGTTTGCTGGTCCAGCTTTGGCGACTCCAACACCACCCGCGCCCAGCGCGGAAGACCTCTTTCGAGCAACGCTCGCAAGAGCTCCGGACGCGAGGGGTCGGCGTCCGTCAAAAGCAGCCCGGCATAAAACGCCGGCAAGCGAGTCGCCAATTGCGCGTGCACGCTGGTTGGGTTCAGC
>DASXTY010000072.1:0-5667 GCA_036505155.1 Polyangiaceae bacterium
CGCAAAGCGGTCGAGCGAAATCAGGTCGAGCTCGTCTCGCTTCGCGTCTGACGGCCTTAGAGCTAACCAATGCGGGGCAAGCTCGCGGCCGCAATGGCTTGTCCGACGCGGCGTGTGGCTTCGTTCGGAAGGTGCAGATGGAGCTCTTCGCACAGCTGTGGGGCTTCCGCGCTCAGCACTTGGTTTGCCCTTTCCAGTATCAGCGAGCCACCCTGCCCCGAGGTTACCCGGCCCAGCAGAAGTACATGTTTCAAGTGGTAGAAATCCGCGTAGTGAATAAGTCCATAGCCGAGGAAAACGCCGATGGTTTGAAAGATGGCGCGCGGTCGCTCATCCCCCGCATCGAACAGCGCTTGGACTTGCGCCAGCTTTTCGGCAGGCGTTGCTCCCTCGGGCAGCTCGACACCCGCTCGCGGAGCCAGCCGGATCACGGCCTCTTGTGAAAAGTAACTCACCCCGCCGCCCCGGTCGCCGGACCACTCATCCAGCGGCGCCTGTTCGCTGTAGTCGATGGGCGCAAATGCCAGCTCGTTCAGCCAGCCGGTGAGCAGTCCCTCCGCATTGACGTATCCCGCTGCTTGACTCGTGCCCATAGCGATGCCGAGCACCGGCTGATCGTTCAGCTCCAGGGCGCCCGCGAGCGCGGTGACGTCGCCGTCGTTCGCCACCTGGATCGGCACTGCGGCCCACTTTTTTGCGATATCCAGATACAGCGTCTTGATTTTTGCATCGAACAATTCCGCCGGAACCGCTCGAAACAGCGAAGCCACTCGGGTGCGGTTGTCGATGTAGATGCCGGCCGAGCTCACTCCTATGCCGTCGATACGCGGTAGGTGCTCGGAAGCCCTCCGAATCGAATCGTCGATGCCGTCGAAGTGATATTGGGGATCGCTCGCCGTTTTTGGATTCCAGACGACTTCGCAGGAAAAAACTTCTTTCCCATCGATAACCGCTGCCACTTTGCGATCGCTGCCGCCGGCATCAAACCCGATGCGGCACCCATCCAGATTTCCGCCCACCCTGTGACCCCGCTCGTTTTCGGCGGGCAGCGTGCCGGGCTGGACGTGCTCCACCACAAAAGCTGGCTTTTCGTACACTTTGCAAAAGAATGCGGCTTCGAATGCGCGTGCACCGCCCGGTCGGTAGGCGCCGCGCACGTGCTCGAAGATACGTTCGGGCCCGCTCACCCAAACGCGCCACGCTCCCCGCTGCCATATCAAAAATTTCAACAGCCGCTCGACATACGCCAGGTTCAAGCTGTTCCGGGCGTCGTTCTCGGCAAATACCGAAGTGCGATAAACCGAGATTTGTTCCTGGTCTCGCTCCAGAGCGAGCTCCAGCGGTACGCCGCCGCTTTGGGAAACCGCCCCCCGAAATGCTCGATTTTCCAAGGCTGCGGGTCGAAAGCCCGGTTCGAGATCGGCAGCCACCCGGGGCCGCTGGTCCAAAATCATGGGTTTCATTGGTCGCGCGTCAGCGGAGGGCGTCCGACGCCCCGGTAGGTGAGCCCCGCTTCCAATACCGCTTCGCGCACCAAGATGTTTCGGCCATCGAACACAGCGCGGCCGCGCATCAGCTCGAGCACCCGAGCAAAATCCGGGGAGCGGTATTCGTTCCACTCCGTCGCCACCACCAGCGCATCGGCGCCCTGGCAAGCTTCGTATGGGGTTTGCACCAGGGTGACTCTTTCGGAAACCCCATTTGCCAGCAAGGCCGCGCGCGCAGTTTCGATGGCTTGAGGATCCGTGGCGCGAACCTGCGCTCCACGCCGGTCGAGCTCCAGGATGAGCCGGAGCGCTGGGGCTTCGCGAACGTCGTCGGTGCGCGGCTTGAAAGCGAGTCCCCACACCGCGATGGTGCTGTTTTCAAGCCCCCCGAGGTCGTTCTGCATGTGCGCAACCAGGGTGCTCACCGGGGCGCGGTTGGCGCTGAGAGCCGCCTCCACCACGCTCAAGGTGACGCCCAGCTCGGCGCCGGTTCGGACCAGCGCGCGCAGGTCTTTTGGAAAACAGCTACCGCCGAAACCCAGGCCCGGGTACAAAAAATCCATTCCGATGCGTCGATCCGACCCGAGCGCAATCCGCACGTCTTCGACGTCTCCTTCCGCCGTGTCGCACAGATGCGCGATCTCGTTCATGAAGGATATCTTGGTGGCAAGCATGGCGTTCGCCGCATATTTCACGATCTCCGCGCTGCGGGGGCTCATGCGTTGGAGGCGGTTTCGCTGACGGTTATAGGGAGCGTAGAGCAGCGCCAATACATGGAAGGCACGGTCGTCGTCGGTGCCAATCACGATGCGCTCGGGCTTCAGAAAGTCATTTACGGCGTCGCCTTCCTTGAGAAACTCTGGATTGCTCACCACCGTGATTCGATGCGAGCTCAGGCGGCGCACGGTGTCATCGACGCGCGCGCTGGTGCCCACCGGCACCGTGCTTTTCAACACCAGGACGTGATCCTGCTGCGCAGCCCGAGCCACCTGCTCCGCTACTTCGAGAACATGGGTCAGGTCCGCCGATCCATCTTCGTGAGGCGGCGTCCCTACCGCCACGAAGATGGCCGCCCGCCCCTGGATGGATTCGGCAAGATTGGAACTGAAGGAGAGGCGTTCCGTCGAGTTTCGCCGCACCAGCTCCTCTAGTCGGGGCTCGTAAAAGGGCACCTTGCCGGTTCGCAGCGCCTGGAGCTTTGCCTCATCGACGTCCACGCACACCACGTGATTCCCCGAATCCGCGAAACATGCGCCCACCACTAAGCCGGCGTAGCCGGTTCCGATGACAGCGACCTTCATTACGCCCGACTACCGAGCTTTGGCACAGCTGTCGAGGAAGGCACCGGGTGCAGCAAGGAGCGGTAATCTTACGGACAGAGCTGGCGGACCCAATGAATCGCGTTGTTACCGGTATTCATCGAGGCGGGTCCAAGGTCGCGCCACTCGGAGCAGGGGCGGATTGCGATGGCGGTGCGAAGCACCGGTCGACCGTAGACGCGACGAGCGGGCCGCTTGTAGGCTCTGGCCGGCTCAGCCGGCACATCTTTAACCCAGGCGCCCACCGGCGGGCTGGTGCGGAGCGGGGCGGCCACTTCGGTGGGAGTGTCCGACAGGTACGGTGTGGTGAAGGCGCGCGGATTTTCTTGCATGTACAGCGTGGCGGCTAGGGCGGCGCTGCCCGCGGTCATCGAGACGGCAAAAATCAGGGGTTTAATCATTTTTCAACCTCGCGTCGGGGCTACCCGGCTGCTATCCTACATTAGACCCTACTGTAGCATATTTGTCTACATTCCACATTAGGGATTCCCAGCCAGTCGGCCAGTCGAGCGCACACGTTGCGTCGCTTATTTAGATAGCGGCGGCAGCCCTGCGGTTCCGAATCCGCGCAGCACTAGCGAACGGAATGCCGATCTTCGTCCAGCTGGTCCAGGATTTCCGCTGCGCGCTCTTCGGAAATTCTGAACCAACGGGCAAGGGCGTTCATGAGCGCGGTTTCCTCCGGCGCGACCTGATCGTCGGCCAGCGCCACCGCGGCCGCCAATGCAAAGGCGCCCTCGGCTTCGGTTGGGCTGTTCGCAACGGCTTTTCCCACCTCCTGCAGCCGCTGGTTGCGCCCCATTTGTTGAGCGCGCTCGGCGTATTTTTCGAGCATCACCTGGATGGTGCCGGCGTTCAGAACGTCGCCCGTCAACCCTCGGATGGCGCCGCGTACCGCGTCCCGCTCTTCCTCCGTTATCCGCCCGTCGGCGCTCATCATCAGGTACATGGTTTCCGCCAAAGGGTCCACGCGGTCCAGCGCCGCTGCCTCCTGGGCGCTGAGCATTCCCAGGCGGGTCAAGGTCTCATAGGAAGGCGACAACACCGAGCTCGGCCGCCGCCCGCTTTGCAGCAACGCGTCGCGTAATCTTCGAATGGTCGCCGTTTCTATCTTCATCGAGGGTGAGCGGGCGCCCATAATTTACCCGATCCAGCGCCGGTTGTGGGAATTGGGGCGCCGCTTCGGGGGAGCGGAGGGCTTAAGCTCGGGCGAAAATGCCCGTAATTCATGATATGGGCATCGAACAGCCAGCTCCTCCCAGCAACCGCAGCGCGGATCTGGTCGCGCTCATCGACGACGACCCCACGGCTCGCCGACTGATGCGCTTTTGGCTGGAGGGCGCGGGGTACCGAACCGTGGAGCACGCTTCGGGGCGGAGCGTCCTGGACTATGCCGGCGAGCCACCCGCCCTGGCGTGTGTCGACCTCGGCTTGGGCGACCTTGCCGGCTTGGAAGTGCTGCAGCACCTCAGGGCGCGGGACTCGGAGCTTTCTCCCATCGTGGTAACGGCGCAGCGCGAGATCGAAACCGCGGTCAACGCGATGCGCGCCGGCGCTTATGACTATGTCACCAAGCCGCTCGAGCGCGAGCGGCTGCTCCTGGCGGTGGAGCGGGCGCGGGAACGGCGGCACCTGCTTCAGAACGTGCGCCGCCTGCAGAGCGCGCTTTCCGAGCAGGGCATGCCAAGCTCCGTGATCGGGCGCAGCGCCTCGATGAAGGAAGTCGCCCGACAGGTCAGCCGCGTGCTCGAAAGCGATGTTGCGGTGTGCATTTTTGGAGAGAGCGGCACCGGTAAGGAGCTCATCGCGCGGGCCATTCACAGCAGCGGCAACAGAAGGGACGGTCCTTTCGTAGCCCTCAATTGCGCGGCAATTCCGCAGTCGCTGCAGGAATCAGAGCTTTTCGGTCACGAGCGCGGAGCGTTTACGGGAGCTACCCAGCTTCGGCGCGGCTGCTTCGAACAGGCGCACGGAGGCACTTTGCTCTTGGACGAGGTGGGAGAGATGAGCCTCTCGACGCAAGCGAGCCTGCTCCGCACACTGCAGGAGCGGACCATTCGCCGCGTCGGTGGTTCAGGAGAGATTCCGACCGATGTGCGCATCGTGTGCGCAACGCACCGCAACTTGCGCGCCGAAGTGGAGGCGGGTCGCTTCCGAGAAGATCTGTATTTTCGGTTGGTCGTTTACCCCATCTACCTTCCCTCGCTTCGCGAGCGGGCCGAGGACATTCCCTCCTTGGTCGGGCATTTCTTGCGAAAGCTCGACCGCGACGTCGGCCGGAACGTGTCTCGAATCTGCCCCGATGCGCTGGAGGCGCTAACGCGGCACCACTGGCCTGGCAACGTGCGCGAATTACAAAACGTAGTGCACCGGAGCATGTTGGCCTGCCGAAGCGACGAGATCACGCTCTCGGATCTACCGGCTGACCTCCGCGCCGCGGCGCTGCCCCGGATTCCCCAGCTCGAGCAGCGCAAGCGCTCCGACACGACGCGCGCAACCGCCTCCGGCCCGGAAGTGCCAACCTTGCATGAGCTCGAAAGGCTGGCCATCGAGCGGGCGCTCAAAGCCACTGCTGGCAGCGTGTCTGCGGCTGCAAAGTTGCTCGGCATCGGCCGCGCGACTCTATACCGCCGGCTCCAGTCACTCGACGTGTCCAAGGCCGTTGCATGACCAGGGCTTCGAGGCGACTGACTTGGCTCGAGCCCGAGTTGGGTCGGGAAATCGAGGCGGCTGGTTTATCGCTGGAAGCGGCTGCCCCCCAATGGTTGGAAGCGTTGCGCCGCATCAATGCGCTGTACCGCGCCAGAATGCGGGAGCTTCAGCGTTGCCGTGCGGATGAGAACCAGCTTCTGTGGGCAAAG
>DASXTY010000073.1:0-7010 GCA_036505155.1 Polyangiaceae bacterium
CCCACGTATTGGCGAGCGTTTGCGTCGTTCATGACGGCGGTCGCGGTCGACAGCGACTTGTCTTCGGTCTCCTCGCCCGGAACCACGAATCTGACGGAGCCGAAACCTGCCGATGCAAGGCGCTCGCCGCTCCGGCGCACGATATCGACTACCGTGCTGGGACTCCCGCCGACCAGCTCGCTGTTGCCGCTCAGAGGCTCATTGAAGAGCATCCCGTAAGTGGGAGTCTCGTTGTAAGTAGTCTTCCAGTACTGGACGCCGGCGAGAACGTGTTCGGCGCACTCGTTCAAGAACGCGTCGTAATTGGAAGACTGGATCGCCTGCATCCAGGTGTTCGCCCACCTGGTGCTGATTTGAAGGTTCGGATAAAGATCGAACTTCGAGCCGGCAATATCGATGACTGCTGATTTGAAGGTGTCACCCAGCCCGCTATAAAAGCCGTTTGGATTGATTACCAGCGGGTCGCTGTTGTCGTTGCCCTGATTGGCCCAAAACGTCGCCAGGGTCGAGGACGCCGACGACTCGAAAATGGTGGGTATCTGGCCGGTCGTGATCTTGACTTCGTTGAACAGGGCGCTCACCGCCCGCTGTCGCTGGGAAGCGCTGAACACGTCCCCGGTCCCGCCGTACACCAGAGTCTCCTGGGTTGCGCCGAAGCCGTACCAGGTCTGGTGCTGGACCGAGACGTCGACCGTGACCTGGACCGACCCGGCGGCGCGCGCCAGCCCGGCGCCAAGAAGGGTGGCCGATAACGCCAGCGCGGTAATCCGAGCCTTGCGCATTTTTGACCCCCATATAGAGCTGATCGATGCGGACGCCATTTGGGACCTCCCGGGCTTAGTGTCGCCAGGCGCAGAAAGTGACTCACGGGCCGGGTGGCGAACGCGTCAACCCGAAGGGCGCAGGCCAGCCAGGGTGATAAACTAAGCGTCGGAAGCGAACCAGCCGGAGAGCCACACCAGCGCTCCCACACAAAGCGCTAGCAAGAACACCGCAACTTCCCAGCCCGGCCAGGCGACGCCGAGCGGACGTCGTTGCACCACACCCTGAAATAGGTGGATGCTAAGCCACGCGATTCCATACACCGCGGTGCTGATCAGGACCGTGCGACGCAGGCGGACCGCTACCGAGATGGAGCGGGGAGTGCTGCGCCACACCTTGCTCGCCAGATGACGCATCCAGAGAAAAGCGGGAGTCAACATTGCGGCGACCACTCCCACAATCGCAAGCGTGACGTTGGACGTGCTCAAGCTGGTGGAGTCGCCCCCGAGAAGCCGGATGCATCCGGTCACCGCATCAACAAGCCCCCCGATCAGCCAGACGAATCCAACCACGGTAAAGGCCAAGATGGTGGGACGCGCCAGGCGAACGTTGCGGGTGATTCCGGCAAGCGTGTCCGAGGCGCGCGGCGTCCGCTCGCGAACGACCATGGTTTTCGCGGCGCGCTCCTCCGAAGAAGCGTCGGGCGAGAGCGCCGTGCCTTCTACTCCAGCACCCGACGCGTCCGCCGGCACCACCACGATGGGCTCGAAGGGCAAAAGCGCGGCTTCGAGCTCGGCCATGCTCTGAAAGCGCTCTTTGGGATCCATGGCCATGGCACGCTGGATGACCAGCTCGAAAGCCGGCGGAATGGATGGCTCCGCCGAGCGGGGACGCTGCGGCTCCTGTACCAGCACCGCGGTGATGGCGGCGATTGGGTCGAGGTCACCGAAAGGCTTATGCCCGGTGACAGCACGATACAAGATGGCGCCGAGCGCGTAAATATCGGCGCGCGCATCCACCTTGTCACCCCGGGCTTGTTCGGGCGCGATATAGCCGGGGCTGCCCATCACCATGCCGGTCTTGGTGAGAGTACCCTTGGTTTCCCCCACTTTCGAAATGCCGAAGTCCAAAATCTTCGCAACGAAGTTGGGAGCTTTCCCGGACAAGAACACGTTTTCGGGTTTGACGTCGCGGTGGACGATTCCCCGTTGATGCGCCAGCGCGAGCGCACGACAAACCGGTCTCAAGAGCTGCGCGGCTTCGGCCGCTGATATCTTTTTCGCCCGATCCAGGTAATCTCCGAGTTGTTCGCCTTCCAGTAACTCGGCTACGATGTAGGGGCGGCCGTCCGGTGTCCGGTTCACGTCGAACACGCCGACCACGTTCGGGTGCTCGAGGGCGCTGGCTGCTTCCGCTTCGCGCTGAAAGCGGGTCACCACATCCGCCTGTCGAGCCAGCTCGTGATGCAACACCTTCACCGCGAAGCGCTTGCCCCGCAAGCGCTGATGGCGCGCCTCATAAACTCTCCCCATTCCTCCCTCACCGATGCTTCGGATCACTTCGTAAGAGTCGGCCAGCACCATCCCCAGCATCGGGTCGTCCTCTTCCGGACTGTCTTCCAAGGGCGCCGCGTCCCGCGGACAGACCCGAAAATCAGCCGGGTAGCGGCCGCCGCAGGTCGGACACTGCTTGGCCATGTGGGCCGCCTTGGGGCTGGACGGCGCAGCGCCCGCCGCGGGCAGCGGTTTCGGTGCCTTCTCGGGCGGCGGAACGGGCAGGGGACGCGATCCCATCGGACAATAAGCCTAGCGCCGGTAAGGACAAACGGATAGAGCCTGCCCTTTATTCGGCCTTCGCCGCGTTTATGACGAGTTCAGCCAGTCGGCGATCTCCGATAGGCTCAGGCTCCTGGTGACGACGCCGGTTCGAACCGCAGAGCCCGGCATGCCATACACGAGGGCGCTTTTCTCACTTTCGGCAATTACAATCCCACCGGCGTCCATCACCGCTCGAGCGCCCCGAGCGCCGTCGTCACCCATGCCGGTCAAAATGATCGCGACCGCGCGTTTGCCGGCAGCCCGAGCAACACTGGACAATAGCCGGTCGGCGCTCGGAACATAGCGATCGGTTTCCAGGGGCGGCACCACCCTGAGGCGGAAAGCCCCGGCAGGCAGGGTTTCGAGTTGCATACACTTCCTACCGGGACAAACCAACGCGGTGCCGGCGTCCAAGCGCTCCAGGTCGGATGCCTCACTGACACGGACCGTGCTCCGGCGATCCAGCCGCTCCGCAAACGTGCGGGTGAAGCGCTCCGGCATGTGCTGAGCGATCAAGTACGCGTCGAGCGTGTGCGAACCAATTCGGGAGAAAATCTCGAGCAGAGCCGTCGGTCCACCGGTAGAGGCCCCGATGGCAATCACTCGGCGCGGCGCCTGGGCCGCGCGCTCGGGGATACGTTCAACGGCTTCTCCGGTCAGCGATTCGAACCGGGGGCGCGGACGGGCCAGGGCACCGGCGCGGACCGAGCGCACCAACAACACCTTGGCCAAGAGCTCTCGCCGCAAGCCGCCTAGCTCGGAATCCGCGTACCGATCCGGCTTGGCGACGAAATCCAGCGCGCCGAGCTCCAGCGCCTTGAACACATTTTGTTTCTGGCTGTGACTGGAAACCACGATGACCGGCGTGGGCGTTCTGCTCATCAGGATACGCAGAAAGGTAAACCCATCCATCTTTGGCATCTCGAGGTCGAGCGTGATGATGTCGGGCTGGAGCAGGCCCACCATCCGAAGCGCCTCCTCGCCGTCGCTGGCCTTTGCCACCACCTGAACATCGGGGCTTGCCGCAAGGATGTCGGCGATGCTCTTCTGATTGAAGGCAGAATCATCGACAACCAGAACCTTTAGGGGCTGAGTGGCGGTCACGTTCCTCGCCGATCTGAGGTTTCCAAGCGGTCGCTGGTGAGCGGCTTTCTGTACACCAAATCCTCCTTCAAGTGCACGAGCTCAAACGCCGTCGAGAGGTTCAGAAGCGATTCCGAATGACCGAGCAAGAGGTAACCCCCCGGGACCAGTCGATCGTACAGGTTGTCGATTGCCCGCCGGCGCGAACGGGGGTCGAAATAAATCAGCACATTTCTACAGAAAATGACGTCCACGCGCCCCACGATGGAAGCCCGACTCGCGTCCAGCAAGTTGAGCTGACCGAAATGGCATAGCTTTTTGACCGCCTCGATGACGTGAAAGCCCTCCGGCATGGAGTTGAAATAGTCCTTTCGGTACGCATCGGTCGTGGCTCGAAAGGAGCCCTCCCGATAAATGCCGCGCCGGGCGGCAGCAACGCACTGTTTGGAAATGTCGCTGCCGATGACCCGCACATCCCACCCCTGGAACAAACCCGACTCGTGGATCAAGATGGCCAGCGTGTACGCCTCTTCGCCGGTGGAGCAGCCGGCGCTCCAGACCGTCAGTCGACGGCTGGTCCGATTTCGCTTTGCTAGTCGAGGCATGAGCTCGTCTTTGAACGCCCTTAACTGATACTCCTGTCTGAAGAAATACGTCTCTTTCGTGGTCAAAAGGTCGACGGCTTCTTCCAGCTCCGCTTGCCCGCGAATGTGCAGGCGCAAAAACTTGTAATACTCGTCGAAGCTTTCGAGCTCTAGGACCGCCAGGCGTTCTGAGAGCCTTCGATCGAAGGCATACATAGACTCCTCTTCGAAATGGAGTCCTGCGTACTGGTTGATGACGTCTCGGAGCAGAAGAAACTCCTCGGGGCGCAGACGCGAACGCGTCTCGCGTATATTCATGGCGTGCGCCACCCAACCTGCGGTGGTACCGGCGACCGCCGCACGCCGGCACCGACCTCCAGCTCGTTGATGGCGCGCTGCAACGCCTCCCTGACCAGCGGTTCGCCTTCCGCGCTGAGCTTGGCGCGCAAGAGGCCAAGGCTCGCCACTCCGCCAGTGCGCCCCAGCAAATCCGCCGCCAGTCGCCGGACGTCCCAAACTTCGTGGTCCAGACAAGCGCCAAGATGAGCATGCACGCGGGGATCCACTTCGTGGGCCAGAGCGCGCATGGCCGCTTTCCCCACTTCGCAATCCGGGTGCGCCAGAGCGTCGATCAGAGCGTCGGTGCGTTTTGGGTCGGTCAGATGCGCGATGGCGTCGACGGCAGCCACAGCTCGCGCCGTATCCCCGGCTTTGGCCAGCGGCTTCAACATTTCCAATGTCTGCGCATCCGAGGCTCTACCCAGGGCGCGAATCGCGGCAACCGCCAGCTCCAGGTCATTCATGTCTCCCGCTAATCTCGAAAGATGCACAACCCCTGCGGCGGTCCCATCGGGGTTCCTCAGACAACCCAACGCGTGCACCGCGGCCAGTTGCACCACGCGCTTTTCGTCGGTCAACGCGAACGCCACCGCTTCCATGCCGAGCGCGCTGCCAATTTCGGCCAGCGCATCGATCGCAGCCCGGCGCAAAACCGCGCTTTCGCTGGTCAAAACTTCGGATAGGAAGCCGACGTCACTCGACAGGCTGTCGCGAACCGGAGCGCCCACGGCACCGGTGATGACGGCAGCCGCATGCGCTCCGGGTCCGTCCGCGGCGGCCGCTCGGGCGATCCGGCGAGCCGACTCCGGGTAGCGTCGCGCAATGGCGCCCAGCGCGCTGGCCGCCGACTGACGCAGGGCGGCGGGGGCGTCGTCGGTCAAAAAAGCCGCCACCGGGCCGAGGCTCGCCTCACCACCGAGCAGCGCCAGAGCGTCCAGGGCAGCCCTCTTCACTTCGGTTGACGCATCCGAAAGCGCCTCATGAATGGCATGGACAGCGGCATCCCGATGTTCGAGAAGAGCTTTTCGACTCAAGAGTCCGATGCAGACCGCGCGGGTTTCGGGTTCTGCCGAGCGAACATGCTCGACGAGCACCGGCACGCCGATCGGACCGAGCACTTCGAAAGCCAACTCGGCCACGGGAGCGGTGTGAATATCCTGTAGCGCCTCGGCGGCGGCCTCCGCAGACTCCGCGGTGCCGAGCGCGGCGTGGATGAGAAGCGCCGAACCGCGCACATCCGGGGATTGGTCCGGGTCGCGCGCTAGAGCTTTTAAGCGAGTGCGAGTTTGCTCGCTCAAGTCGCCGAGCGCTTCTTTTAGAGTGTCGAGCTCGGGTGCGGTGGTGTGGATGAAGCTCGCCAGCGCAGCCATTGCGTTCAGCGATTCTCCACGCCCGGCCTCCAGCGCGCTCACCAGCAGCGGAATTGCCTTCTTGTCGGCGCTGCGACCTGCTGCCAGCAATGCCGAGCGCTCGAGGATGCGATCGCCCGTCAGCGGCTCGATGCTGTTCCAGGGCAGGATGACGCCCAGCTGATTGAGCCCGGTGATGGCCGCCAATCGGATGAACCGGTCGGGCGACTCCAGACAATTCTGCAAAATGCGAATCGACTGCTCGCCGCTGGCATCGCCAATGGTCGCAACCGCCTCCACGCCGGCCGCGCGAACATTGGGATCCGCGTCGTTCAAAAGGCTCCGCAGAATTGGCAGTGCGTCGGGCAGCCGGCTTCGTCCCAGCGCCTCGGCGGCGAGCTTGCGGCCGTCCGCATCCAGCTTGGAGAGCGCGCCGGATAGGGCGCCGATTGCTTCGGGTCCGAATCCGGCCAGTGCCTCGACCGCCGCATTGCGCAAACCCACGTTCTCACCCGGTTCGAGTGCTTCGAGCAGCGTGCGCAACACATCATTCGCAGGCGAGAGCCGAATGGCGGTCGCGGCAGCCTCTTTTCGCACCCGCCAATCCGCATCCCCCAGCGCGCGGAGCAAACACCGACGGCGGGCTTCTCCGGCGAGCTCGACGATGCGCGCAGTCGCCAGCCTGCGTTCCTCTGGTTCCGAAGAGCCGAGAGAGATTTCGATTTCTTTCATCGCTCCGCTCGCGCGATAAGCTCCGACTCCGCGAAAGGCCGTGTCAATGTCTCGAAGCGACTCACGTCCAGCACGAAGGTCAGCTGACGGTCGTGAGTGGTCACTCCCGAAATGCCGCGCGCATCGTCTCCACTGCCCAGCATGGGAGGCGGCCGCAGCTCCGCTCCCCCCGTGCCGAATACCTCAGTGACCCGATCCACGATCAGGGCGACGCTTCTGCTCCGAACGTCGATCACAATCCACTTTGGACGCTGCGGAGCGGGCAGAGGCGGCAGCCCAAATCGAGTCCTTAGGTCAATAACGGGCACGACTTCGCCGCGATGATCGGCAACCCCGGCGATGAC
>DASXTY010000074.1:0-4057 GCA_036505155.1 Polyangiaceae bacterium
GACGAGGTGGTTTCCTCGTGTGCTGATGACGGGGTGGCGAGGTCGGTTTTCGGTTTCGCCGCGGGCTCGGCTGACGGCTCCCCTGATGTGGCGCCACTTTGGTCGGTGGGAGCTTCTTCGCTGCCAGCCAGTCGCCGGACCACGTCGGCCGCTTTGTCGGCGGCCTTCCGGAGCGCGGCGGCGAGTCCACGGGGCCGGGCGCGTGCGGGCTTGGGCTCGGGCCTCGGCTCGGGTTCCGATGAAGTTAGTGGTTGGCCCGGCAACAAAATGTCATGCAACGAATTCCAGAGGGCCCTCACGCTCCGAAAGCGCTCGTCGGGTTCGACCGCCAGCGCTTGTTTCACCCATGCGTCGATATCAGGGGGTAGCGCGGGGCGGAAGGTGAGCAGGCTCGGGCGCGTTGCACTGGTGGCGAGCTTGAGCATCTCGGGGAGCGATTCGGTCTCGAAGGGCGGGCGGCCGGCGAGGACGCGAAAAATGACGACAGCTAGGGAGTAGATGTCCACGCGGTGATCGATCCGGTCCGGGCGGCCCTTCCACACTTCGGGAGCAATGTATGCGGGCGAGCCCATCACGGTGCCGACGGCGGTGAGAGCTCTCGCCGCTCGGATGCGCGCGAATCCGAAGTCGAGCAGTCGAACGCCACCTCCCTTCAGCAGGAAGATGTTTGCGGGCTTGAGGTCGCGGTGAAAGATGCCGGCGGCGTGGGCCTTTTCGAGCGTGTCCACAACCGGAGCCAAGATCTCGAAAAGCCGCTCCGTCATCATTCGCTCCGATCGCGCTTCGAGTTCTTCGAGGTGACTTTCGAGGTCGGTGCCGTCCAGAAGCTCCATCACCAGACACAAGGCGCCGTTGGAGGCCGGCGCCATGTCGAACACCCGCACGGCGCTGGTCCCTTCCAATGCGACCAACGCCCGCTGCTCGCGCCGGAAGCGCTCCACGAGTTGCGGGTCTCTGGCAGCCGCTTCATCCAGAGTCTTGACCGCGACCTCACCTCCCTCGCGCTGATCTTTGGCGCGCCACACCAGACCCTGGCCGCCCCGGGCAATTACTTCCAGGAGTTCATAGCGCCCCGCAATGACCTGTCCGGTGAGGTCCGTAGGCGGCTTCTGGGCCATGACTCGAGGATGATGGAAATTCGGGGCCTTGGGGATCCAAAAGCCCTCATGATTGGGCATTCCATCCATGCAATTTAGCGTTCGCTCCATTGTATCCCTGTTTTCTCCGGGTAAACTGAGGCAATTGGTGAACTTCAGGGTTGGCGTGCTGATGTCACTTCCATCCAGGAGAAATACATGACGCTAGTTTTGGGTATGGGCGCGCGCACAGTGGAGTTCGGCGGCCACTATCTCGGAGAAATGGCGGACAGCACTCCATTTTTGGAGGACCGTCGGCTCTTGCACCAGCGCCTCCAGCGGGACGGTTACGTCTTGCTCCGGGGCGTCATCCCTCGCGAACCGGTTTTCCGCGCGCGGGACAAAGTGCTCCGCGCTCTGGCGGAGCACGGGCTTTTGGCGAGCGGGCTCCCCATCGAGCTCGGACGCGCGGCGACAAAGGCTGAAGGCGTGATGTGGCGTGACAAGCCGGCTATCGCGCAATCCGCAGAGCTGCTCGGAGCCGTCGAGGCACCGGAGCTCTTTGGATTCTTCGAACGCTTCTTCGAAGGGGAGGTGGCAACTACCCGACACAAATGGCTGCGAGCTCAGGGACCTGGGGCCTACACGGGCGCCCACATGGATGTGGTCTACATGGGCCGCGGTACGCACAATCTGGTTACGACCTGGATTCCCATCACCGAATCGACCAGGGAGATGGGGCCGCTCGCAATCTTGGAAGGTTCGCACCGGATCGAGTCCTTGTCGAAAGTGCGCGCAACGTACGGAAAGATGGACGTGGATCGCGATCACGTGACGGGGTGGTTCACCAACGACCCCATCGAGCTCGTCGATCGCAGTGGCGCTCGCTGGCTCACCACCGAATTTCGACCCGGCGACATGCTCATCTTTACCATCTTCACCTGGCACATGAGTCTGACCAATTCCACCGATCGCTATCGGATTTCCTGCGACGTGCGATGGCAGCGAAGCGACGAGCCGATGGATCCGCGTTGGTTCGGCGATAAACCGCTCGGCCACTATGCCTGGGAAAAAGGACCCACCAAGCCCATGTCCGAGGCTCGTCAAGAGTGGGGTGTTTGAACGAGGTGAGCACATGCATAAAAGAGCTTTTTTCAGTTTCATAGGGATCGGCGTCTCGACCACAGCGCTTTCGCTTGGGTGCTCTTCGTCCGAAGTCACCGGCAGCCGGGGCTCCGCGCAGGGCACCGGTGCAAGCGTGGGGAACACGGGCGGCGCGGGTGCAGCGGCAAGTGGTGGTAGCGACGCCGGGCTGGGTGGGGCCCCGGGTAGCGGCGTGGGAGGCTTCAGCGCGGACGGGAGCGCAGCCAGCGGTAACGGTGGAAGCCCGGGCGCCGGCGGGAGCACCGTGGGCAGCGGCGGCAGCGGGACGGGAGCCGGTGGGACATTTTTGAACTTTGGCGGCGGAGGCAATCTCGGCGGCGGTGAGACTCAATGCGACGGTCTCGACGACGACAACAACGGCATCATCGACGACGTGGATATCGGAGGCGACGGAATCTGCGACTGCTTGAACATCGCCACCATCGGGCGGTTGGGTTTGTGGGGCTCGGGGAATCTCTTCACCGACTGGATCAACAGCAGAAGTCCGAAACCGGCCACCGCGCTCGGCGATCAAGTGCTCACCAACGTCAACCTCGCCCAATTTCAGGTGATCGTCATTCTCAACGTCGCCACCTATCAGACGCAGAAAAAACGCAGCGATACTATAAACCATCCGTATTCCCCCGAGGAGTCGGCGGCGCTCGCGGCCTGGGTACAAAATGGCGGCGGGCTCATGACCACCATTGGTAACACCGAGACCTATGACCAGGAAATCATGGATATTGGTCGGCTGCTACAGGCGGTCGATGTTGGATACGACCCCACCAACGGCTGGGTCGTGGACGGCAATGTCACCAAATGGGTACAGCATCCGATCACCCAGGGCATAATGAGCGTCTTTACGGACCGAGGCGCGCCACCCACCGCCGGATCGGGCCTCACACCACTCGGATGGGATCCTCTCGGCCACGTCGCGCTGAGCGTCAAGGACTTCGGCAGCGGGCACATCGCCATGTGGGGCGACGAATGGATCACCTACGACAAGCTTTGGACGAACCAAGCCACCTGGCAGGTGGAGCGCTTCTGGCTGAATTTGTTCAAGTGGCTTTCGCCGCCCACGTTCTGTCAAGTGCCGATTCCGCCGACGGTGTTCTAGCCGCCCGCTCAGCCGCCTTCCCGCTCAACCGCCTTGAGGAGCGGATCTTCGGAGCCGCCCGCGCGCTCCTCACCAGGATGCATTGCCTGGTCAGCCGGCTCCGTCGCCTGGTTGCTGAGCTCAGTTGAGGAGCCCGGCGACTCAGTTGACGAGCCCGGCGTGCTGCCCACGTCCTTGGGCGTCGCTTTTTGCGACTCGGGTCTCATGTCGAGGCTGCTTTGCGGACCCGCATCAGAGGGAAGCTCTATGCTGCGCACCGCCTGAGATTCGATTTTGACCCCAATGGGGAGCCCAGGCTGCTCGTAAATTCTGAGCGGCAGAGTCGTCTCGGGCGGCGTTTCTACTCTGCCGGGCGCCGTGCCCAGCTTCAGGTCGCTGCCCTCGCTGGCCCCTTCGCTAAGGCCCGCCGATGACAGCGCAGCATTTTGCACCAGCACGTACACCATCAAAGCGCCTGCACCCGCCAAGCTGGCTGCCACAATCGGAATGAACCATCGTCGACGCCTTTGACCCCGGAGCGCGCGCTGAGCTTGGCTCCGCTCATACTCGGTGAGCTCGTCCACACCGCGCGAATGCAGCGGGCGCGGCGGGGTAGAACGGGGCCGTGCGGCCGCTCTGGGCGCAGCCCAGGGATACGGTGGCGTGCGGATGGGATGGATGGGATGAAGTGCCGATGCGTAGGCCATTGAGTCGCTCCTGCAAGCGGTGGGGCAAATGTGCA
>DASXTY010000075.1:0-9956 GCA_036505155.1 Polyangiaceae bacterium
TACCGGCGTAAGCCTCCATGCAACCGTAAAGTCCGCAACCACACTCCCAGGCATCCGGGGCACGGTCAACGTTGATGTGGCCAATCTCCGCCGCAAATCCGTGGGCTCCAGGATACAGCTGATGGCCGAGCACCAGCCCGCCCCCCACTCCTGTACCCAACGTCACCATCAGAAAGCTGGGGTAGTTCCTTCCATGTCCGTAGAGGCGTTCGCCTAGTGCAGCAGTGGTAGCGTCGTTTTCGACGGCCACTGGACAAGAAAGTCTCCGCGCCAGCTCTTCACCCAGGTTCACCCGTTCGAAGCCCGGAACATTGGGCAGCCGCCAGCAGCGCCCTTCGGTGTCCACCTCGCCGGGGATGGCAACTCCCACCGCCTTGGGTTTTTCCGCCAGCGCCAGCACCGTGCTGGCAATGGCATCGAGAATGTCGCTGGGACTCCAACTGCTGCGCATGCGAACCGACGTGGAGCGGATAACGTCGCCATCTTTGACGATACCCGCTTTGATTTGAGACCCCCCGAAGTCCACACCGATCATCATGCGAGACAAAGCATGTTGCCGCCCTAGCAGCGCCGTCAAGGGCTCGGATGATTGGGGATTTTGGGGGTAGCTGGCACGGATCACGGATTTTGCGCAGAATGTCGGGCGTGAACCGTATTCGGGTTTTAACTCTGAATATTTGGAACAATTCCGGACCCTGGGCGGAACGGGTGGATCTGATCCGCGAGGAGCTCTGTCGCTTGGACCCCGACATTTTTGGCCTGCAGGAGGTGCTCCGACTTGCACCCGAATCACCTTCTGAGCGCGCCCCCGGCTCGGAGAGCGATCAGGCCCTAAAAATCGCGGCTGGATTGAACTACGAAATCGCCTACGGCCCCGCCACCCGTTACGGCCAGGGTTTGACCCTCGGAAACGCCCTACTCAGTCGCTTTCCGATTGTCGAAGAGCGCAATTTTTCCCTCCCGGGGGAGGAAACCGGAGAGACCCGCGCGCTTTTGCATGCGCTGGTGAAGACCCCGAGCGGGCTCTTGCCGGTTTTCGTCACCCATCTCAACTGGAAGCTCCACCACGGTTCAGTGAGGCTCGAACAAGTGCGCTTCATCGCCGATCGCATCCTGGAAGTTCCCGTGGCGGACGATTCGCGGTTGCCTGCCGTGCTGATGGGGGACTTCAACGCCGAACCGGATTCGGACGAAATTCGTTTCCTGCGAGGTTTGCACACGCTGGATAAACGTAGCGTTTTTTTTGCGGACGCGTGGATTTATGGGCATGGTGGGGGTTCGGGTTATACCTTTGATCGCAAGAACTGCTTCGCCGCACTCGCGCACGAGGCTCCTCGCCGGATCGACTACATTTTCGTGCACGGGCCCGACGGCCAGCATCGCGGTGAGCCGCTCCGAACCACTCTGGCCTTCCAGTCCGCAGCTCGCCGTGACGGCGAGGACATTTGGCCTTCAGACCACTTTGGAGTGTTTACTGAGCTCAGCGTGTAAACCCGTTACCACGCAGCCGGCTACCGCTAATAGAAACACCCTCACTCACATGACAAAGGATTTTAATGAGACACGCGGTCCCCCATGACCTGGGGAAGGAAAAAGCAAAAAAGGCCACGGAAGCAGCCTTCGCTGCCTACACCGCGAGGTTCGCGGAGTACAATCCCCAATCCAAGTGGGTGAGCGATGAGCGCGCCGACATCTCCTTCAAGGTCAAAGGCTTTACTTTGAAAGGTTCGATGATGGTGCTCCCCAAATCCATCGAAATGGAGCTGAATGTGCCGTTGCTGCTGCGCCCGTTCAAAAAAGTAGCCTTGAGCGTCATCGAAAAAGAAATCCGAAAGTGGGTGGACAAAGCGAAACGGGGCGAAGTTTAGCTCGGCCCTGTGCACGTTCCCCTGGCCGAGGGCTACGTATCAGCAAGTACATCGACCCCCGACGGCGGGCGGACAACGCGCGCCGCGCCACATCGCTCGAGCTCCGCCAGGACTTGGAGCACAGTCGCCTCATCCCAGGCATCCCCGACGATCTGAAGGCCCAGCGGAAGGCCATTTTGCGCTCGGCCCACCGGTGCCGTCCCCGCGGGCAAGCCGGTTAGATTCGCAAGAAAAGCGAAGCGACAGGCGGCATCGAGAGCTTGCGGATCGAAGAAAGTTCCCGAGTCGGATGCCTCCGGCGCTATATCCGCGGTGGTGGGGAGCGCCAGCACGTCGACTGAGCGCAAGACCGCGGCAGTGTCTCGCCGAAGCTTTTCCCGAATACACTGCGCGTCGAGATAGTCGTCCGGCTCGCAGGCGCCGAGAGCTAGGATGACCAACTGCACGTCAGGCCCGAGCTCCGACAAGTGCTGCCGCGCGCCGGTGCTGAAACCGGAAAAAAACTCGAGCCCCAGGGTGAGGTATCCGAGCGCCGGCGCGTGGGCGACGCCCGGGATCTCGACTGGAACCAGCCGCGCACCTGCTTGCTCGAGCGCTTTCAGGGATTCGCGTCCCGGATCCGTCACCTCCTTGCTGGCGGCCGACCATTGCGATTCGACGACTCCGATGCTCAAGCCGCGCACGCCGCGCCCGAGCGCCTGCACCAGCTCGCCTGTTTCGAGCTTTGGCGCTGCTTCGCACGCCGCGTCGACACCGTCGGGACCCGCAGCGATCTCGACGAAGGCTGCTATGTCGTAGCACGAAGCTGCAATGGGACCGATGTGCAACATGCTTCCGCCGCCTCCCGTGCCATGACCGCTGAGAGGGATGCGCCCGAATGTCGGTTTGAGGCCGAAGACGCCGCAGTGGCTTGCCGGAACACGGATGGATCCGCCTCCGTCCACGCCCAGCGCCACGCAAAACACGCCGGTGGAGACGCCAACCGCGGAGCCCGTCGAGCTGCCACCCGCCAAATGGGAAATATTGTGCGGATTTCGCGGCATCTCCCGATGTGCGTTTGCGCCCAGCGGCGAGAGGCCATATTCGGTCATGCTGGTTTGGCCCAGCACCACCGCACCCTGGGCGCGCAGACGATCCACCGCCGCCGCGTCTGCGTGAGCCGGTCTCTGCGGTAACCAACCAGTGCCCATCCGCGTAGCCATCCCGAGCACATTCACTTCTTCTTTGATAGCCGTGGGAACACCGTCGAAGGGGCCGAGTTGCGACCCCGATCGCAGGCGAGCCGTGCTGAGCCGCGCTGCAGAGAGCGCACGCACCGGGTCGGTGTCAACCAACGGACCGAGGCTCAGCCGGTGGGCCGCAAGGTTCCGCGCGGCGTCGAGCGCGCGCTCGGCCACTTGCTCCGCCGTCAACTTCCCCGTGCGCACAGCGTGCTGAATGGTTCGACTGGTCGGCGGCCAGGCGGGCGGCACCGGCGGACCCAAGTGGCTGGATGCGCGGGAACGCTCTCGGCGGGCGGCGATCGGGAGCGCCGCAAAAGGCAACGGGCTGCGCGACTCATCGCCGAGCGAACGGAGCGCGGTCACGCCGAGCTCGGAGCGCAATAGCTGCGAGACCAGCTGCTTGCCCGGTTTGGTGCGCAGCACCGCTACTATGGGGCGCAGCGCTCGTTCCGGGATCCGTCGCCTGATCGGCATGGCTTCAGGCTAGTGTCCGGAGTCCACAATTCCTACCGGAATTGCTGGACTGCGGCTTCGCGGCCGCTGCCAGGCTGCATTGGAACCATCGAATGTAGCCGTCCCCACGGCGGGGGTAGTAAAGTCCCCGCAGTGAACAGGCCCCACGACCTGAAGATCCCGGTGGATGAGCTTTCAATGGACATCGAAGCCATCCACGAGAGCTTCGTCAACCATGTGCAGCACACCCGCGGCAAACATCCTAAAGCGGCCACGCGGTTGGATAACTTCTTCAGCGTCGCTCAAATGGCGCGCGACCGCATGTTCGATCGCTGGACCCGAACCTGGCAGCGGAGAATGCTGCAGCAACCCAAGCTGGTTTATTACCTCTCCATGGAGTACATGCTGGGCCGGCTCCTGGAGGACGGCCTCAGCAACCTCGGCATCTTGGAGCAAACCCGGGCGGTGCTGGACGAGCTCGGGCACGACCTGTCGGAGCTCATCGCCGAGGAGCGGGACGCAGGCCTGGGCAATGGAGGTCTAGGTCGCTTAGCGGCTTGTTTTCTCGACTCGATGGCGACCCTCGGTGTGCCTGGCATGGGCTACGGGCTGCACTACGAATACGGGATCTTCCGCCAGGATATCGTGGGGGGCACGCAGCTCGAAAACCCGGACCACTGGCTCGAGTTCGGCAATCCTTGGGAGGTCGCGCGACCCGAACGCCGCTATCACGTGCGTTTTGGCGGGCGAGTCATTCACTACACCGGGCCGCAAGGACGCCGCGTCTGCGAATGGATCGATACCTACGATGTGTACGCCATGGCGTACGATATTCCGATTCCCGGCTACAAAAATGAGGTGGTCAACACGTTAAGACTGTGGTCCGCCAAGGCGAGCCGCGATTTCGACATCTCGTATTTCAACCGCGGTGATTACATCAAGGCGGTCGAAGAAAAAAGCGCGACCGAAAACATCACCCGCGTGCTGTATCCGAACGACGATCAACTCGCGGGCAAAGAGCTGCGCCTCAAGCAAGAATATTTCCTGGTTTCAGCCACCTTGCAGGACGCGTTGCGCCGACATCTGTCATCGCATTCCGACCTGTACAATTTGCACGAGCAGGCCGTTTTTCAGCTCAACGACACACATCCCGCTTTGGCGGTGGCGGAGCTCATGCGAATATTGGTGGATGTGCACGGTATGCCTTGGGACCACGCCTGGTCGCTCACTCGCCGATGTATCGCTTACACCAACCACACCATGCTACCGGAGGCGCTGGAAAAATGGCCGGCCTGGCTGATGGAGCGATTGCTGCCTCGGCACCTTCAGATCATTTGCGAAATCAACGACCAATTTTTGCAGCAGGTCCGGCGGCGATACCCGGGAGACGAAGATCGCGTCCGGCGCGTGTCGCTGTTCGAGGAAGGTCCCGAGAAAAAAGTGCTCATGGCGCATCTGGCGATCGTGGGAAGCAACCGAGTCAACGGTGTCTCACGCTTGCACAGCCGTTTGATTCGCGACCAGTTGTTTCGGGATTTCGAACAACTTCAACCGGGAAAAATCATCAACCAGACCAACGGAGTAACCCCGCGACGCTGGCTGTTGAAGTGCAATCCGCAGCTCGCATCCCTGATCACAAGCCGCATCGGAAATAGTTGGGTCACCGATCTCGACCAGCTCTCGCAGTTGGCGCCGCTGGCCACCGACTCCGAGTTTCAGCTCCAATGGCGCTCGGTCAAACAGGCCAACAAGCTTAGGCTGGCGGACTACCTCTGGAAGCAGCACCGTATCGAGCTCGATCCGAACCACATCATCGACGCACATATCAAACGCATCCACGAATACAAGCGCCAGCTCTTGAATATTTTACATATCGTGTCGCGTTATCTTGTGTTCCGGCACCGGGGGCCCCCGAAGGACGCGCCGCCCCGCACTTTCATTTTTTCAGGGAAAGCTGCCCCCGGCTACGAAATGGCGAAGCGCATCGTGCACCTCATCAACGGGGTTGCTGCCACCATCGACGCCGATCCGGTGGTGCGCAAATCATTGAACGTGGTGTTCGTTCCCAACTACAGCGTCACTTTGGCAGAAGTGATCATACCGGCAAGCGACATTTCAGAGCAGATTTCGACTGCCGGCTCGGAAGCTTCAGGAACCGGCAACATGAAGTTCGCGCTCAACGGGGCGCTCACGGTCGGAACCCTGGACGGCGCGAACATCGAGATTAAAGAAGCGGTCGGCGAAAAAAACATGTTCCTATTCGGGCTCACTGCCGAAGAGGTACAGGCGGCGCAGCGCAGCGGCTACCAGCCCATCGAGATTTATTATTCGGAGCGGCCGTTGCGGGATGCGCTGGACGCTGTCGCCGGCGGTGTGTTCTCGCCCGGTGAGCCGGGTCGCTTTCGACCCATCGTCGATGCACTGCTCTACGGAGGAGACCCCTACATGGTGCTGGCGGATTTTTTGAGCTATGCGGCGTGCCAGCGAGCTGTCGAGCAGGCGTATAGCGACCAAACGGAGTGGACGCGCAGGGCAATCCTGAACGTGGCGCACATGGGCCGATTCTCCAGCGACAACACCATCGCCGGCTACGCGCGCGACATCTGGCGCGTTCCGGTCCCCGGGGCAGCCACCAAGAGGTGAGATGACGGGCGCGACCGGTATTGAGCCGGAGACCGGATGGCCGCGCCCACCGTTTCACTTGCGCTTCGAAGGCGCACCCATTGGCCCCGGCGCCGCTGCCATGCCCGGAGGAATGCCTTTGGCCAACCCCCCGAGCATGGTCGCCAAGTCCATAACCGGGTAATTCACGGGGATTTGAAACAGCGAAGCGGCCAAGGGCTTCTTGTCGATCTTGGTTAGCTCGATTCGCGCCTCTTCGCCGCCACCGGCCTTTGCATAAATAATGGCGCGCAGGGGGAAGTGCTTCCCGTCGAAGAGCTCCGACACCCACTCGTACTCTTTGGGTATGCCGAGGGTCGGGAAGTGAAACCACGATACCCCTTGACTCGCGACACACAGGGTCGCGGCCTTGCGGGCCTCTTCGAAGACATCCCAGTTCTCGCAAGAGTAGCCGGCAACTTTGTCCATGATTCCTGTCTTGGTTACCTTCAAATTGTGGGGCTTCTCGGGTTTGTTTTGTTGGCCAACACCCTTCGAAAACGACTTGAGGTCTTCGGCTACTTTGTTCAAGTCGAGCAGCACGACCTGCTTCTGCGGTTCGTCCATGACGAAAAAGAGCTTCTTTTCGGGCGTGTTCAGAACCCCGTATCCCTTTACTTTCTGCCGCCCCTCAGCAATGTCCGGCGGCATGTCGACCCGAACTTTGTTCTCCTTGACCTGTAGCGCAAGCGATACGTTTTTCAGCGTACCGGCGCGCTCGCGAATTGCTATGGCAAGCCCTATCTCACCCTCGAAGCCATTCAAAATGTCGAGCGGGCTGCCCGTCGCTTGTGACGGGGCGGCGCTGGGTGCAGCACTACCATCCGCGGTTAGTTGTGGCTTGAGCTTGCTGCAACCAAAGTTTGCCGCCAGCGCAAGCACCATGAAGGATCCTAAAAGACGCCGTTTCATGACCCGCTAATATCGCAGATCCGGTCGGCGGAGAAGGACACATCCGGGGGCGGTTGATTCTCCGCAATCTGCGGGGTAAGTGGCAAAGCCGGTTCCAATTGGCTAGGCTCCAAGTCCATGGAAAAGCGATTTTATTCGATGGTGTCCGGCGCCGTTCTGTTGCTCGCGGGCTGCGGCGGCGGAGCCCAGTCCGCCCCTGCCCCCGAAACTCCAACCAAAGCGGGGGCGACGGGCGAGCCCGGGGCTCCGAACATTCCCTGGAAGGACAAGAGCTTCGAGCAGCGCAAGGAATACATGGGCCTCTATGTTTTGCCCCAAATGAAAAAGCTGTTTCGAGAGTACGATCCCGGATCCTTTGCCGAGTTCAAATGTCAGACCTGTCACGGGGAGGACTTCGAGAAGGTGCATTTCAAGATGCCTAATCATCTCTTCGCGCTGCTGGCGTCCGACCCGATCAAAGCCGCCATGGATCGCGACCCGAAAATCGCAAAGTTCATGATGGAAAACGTGGTGCCCACCATGTCCAAACTGCTGAGCCAGCAGCCGATCAGTCCGGACAACCCGACCGGGTTCGGCTGCTTCAACTGCCATCAGAAGGGATGACCCGCCATGAACAAGGCCCTCGCCAGCGCATTCGCAATTTCGGCTGCAACGGCGTTCCTCGCCGGGTGCAGCAAAGAAGGCGCGAACAAGGGCGCCGGTTCCCCTGAGGCTGCGGCAAAGATAAAATGTATGGGAGCCAACGCATGCAAGGGCCAGAGCGCCTGCGACACGACAACCCACAGCTGCGCCGGCCAAAACGACTGCAAGGGTAAGGGCTGGGTGCTCCTCACTCGAGAGGAGTGCGAAACCAAAGGCGGCCAGTCGCTATAGGGGGAGCGTTTTCATTCCCCCAATCAGCCCCGAATGGATCCATTCCTCTAGCCAATCAGCGACACTTTCGGGGCGAAGGGTCGGGTCGGCCTTATGCGCTTCGGCGCACAGGGACGCAAATGAGGCGCCCGCCATCATCGCCTGCAATGCCCGCCGCTCGGGCGGCTTTACCCGCCGATGAAATATTTGGTACTCCCGACGCCAGATCAAAAAATAAAGGAGCTTGGAGTCATCCAGACGGACGCCGGATTCGACAGTCGACGTATCGCATTCTGCCGCTCGCTCCTGGGCGCGCTTCAAAGCTGCATAATCCCAGTGAGAGGAGCACAGGCGCATTGCCGGAGCCGGGACAAAAACCAGATCCGGCCACTCGGTTGGCGGCCGGCCCTCGAGCGCTTCTCGCTTGAAAACGGGGACGTCGGGCGCGTCCAGGAGCTCGCAAATTGCCCACTCGATTTTCGCGAGCTCCTCAAGATGCGGAAGCAGCAAAATGATGGAGTGATGCGAAAGGTAGTCGGAAAAACCCGAGCCGATCCGGCGCAGATCGGGTTCTTTCGGCGGCTTCTCCAGCACGTAGTCGGTAATCAAATTGCGAAAGGGCAATTTTGTGGCCAAAAAGTGCACCACTGGAAATTGTTCTTTCAGCGCGTCGTGTAAGCGCCAGAAATACACTTCGGCGTAAACGCTCAGACGCTCGAGCGCCGGCCAATCCGCGTCACCGAGAAAAGTCGCCTCAAACTCGCAGCGGGTCGCCGGGTCGGTCTGCTCGAGAAAATGCGAGACGCCGGTGGGCCAGGTGATGGCCCGCCAGAAGAGCGCTTGGATGCGGGTGAGCGACTCCGTCAACCAGCCGGCCCTCCGTCGCCCAGGATCGCCGAAGCGCGCCGCGCTGCTTGTCGCTGCTCGGCGCGGAGCACTTCCCATTCTGGGATGTCTTCGTCCCACTCGATGAGCGTCGACACCGGGCCCAAGCGGCGAAGAGCCTCCTCGTAAAGCAGCCAAACCTCGCCCGGCACTGGACCGCGGTGATCATCCAGCTTGTGGGCGCCGCGGTCGGAGTGATTGGCCAAATGGAGCTGCCACACCCGTTCGGCGGGCAGTTTCGCCAGGTATTCCGCAGGGCAAGATCCCAGGTTCTTCTGGTTCACTATCAGATTATTCAAGTCGAGCAGAATCAAACAGTCGCTCCGCCGAGCGATCTCCGCCAAAAATTCGGCTTCAGGAATTTGGCTCATCCGATAGCCGACGTAGCTCGAAATATTCTCCAAAAGGATTTGAGTGCCGAGCGCGTACTGAACTCGTTCAATTCGCTTCACCACGCGCTCGAGTGCCTCTTCGGTGTAGGGCAGCGGCAGAAGATCGTGCGCGTAATGACCGCCCTGACGATTCCAGCACAGGTGATCGGAAATCCAAGCCGGTTGCACCCGTTCCATCAGACGCCGGAGCTTGCCCAGGTATTCGTCGGGAGGGGGTTCGGGAGAGCCAATACCCATCGAGACACCGTGCAACACGACCGGCAGATCACGACGAACGCGGTCCAAGACGGCTATCGGCCGCCCGCCGGCACCAAAGAAATTTTCGGTAACCACTTCGACCCAATCGACATCCAAGGAATGACTGAGCGCGCGGGCAAAATGCGGCACCCGCAAGCCCACCCCATGACCGATAAAACGGCGCCCCGAGCGGTCTTTCAAGAATGGCACCCGCCCATGCTACCGCGCGCCGAGCAAGTTTGTTGGATTTCGCAACGCCGGCGGTTTCACAAATTCGCCTTGGGGCGGTGGGGAAAATTGCCCCACGTCCGCGGACTATTTTTTCTCACCGGCGTTTTCTGACGTGCGCATCGCCCGCGCGAGCTCATGATGAGTCTTGACGGCGCAGAGCCGCGCCGAGTTGGCCCTGAGGAGCGCAAGATGGAAAACGTCATCCAACCTCGCGAGCTTCGGTTTTCAGCGTTTTTCTCCAA
>DASXTY010000076.1:0-8509 GCA_036505155.1 Polyangiaceae bacterium
AAAAGGTGCTCTTGGTCGGGGGGGTAAGCCTGATTGGCGGACACCAGTGCGACGTCGTCTCTTGCACCTGGACGCGCGATCCGCCCACCTACGACACCGCCATCTTGGCTCAGGATAACGAAGGCTTGACCGCGGACGACACCATCACGCGCGCCACCTCCGTCGCTGGTTTTCGCATCATGGGTCAGGACGGACCTGGCGTGCCGGGAAGCATGGGCCGCGCGGCGGTGACGTTGGCTGGGGGCTCGCCCACGTTCGAGGCCGACCGAATATTCGCTCCGAGCGTGACCAGCGGCGGGTGGCCCGAGGGGCGCTCCTTCGGCATCTTGATCGTCGGACCCACCAACAGCTCGGACGGCGCGCTGATTGAGAATTGTCAAATCAACGTGGACCGGACGGGACAAGCAATCTTCGGGCAAACTCCGATAGGGGGCGCCGGTGTTGGCTTCGAAGGACAGGCCCTCACCAGCGCGGCCGTCCGCAAAAATCTGATCCGAGGCGCAGATGGCAAGAACTCCACCGGGATAGCACTTTGGTCGAGTGCAGCCACTACGCGCATCGAGTTCAATGACATCTCCGCAGGAAACGCCCCGAGCGACGCTTACGGCATCGTCATCGGCGCAAAAGGTCTCATCAACGCCAACACCATCAACGTGTCCACGCTCACCGGAAGCTGCTCAGGCACAACCGGCTGGTGCGGCGGCATTCTCAGTGAAAGCGCCACCTTCTTCATCGTCAATAACGTCGTAAAGGGCATGCGCGGCGCGCAGAGCGCTGCTGTGCGCCTGGCGGAATTTGAACAACCAGCCGGCAGAATCGTGCTCAACAGCAATCTATTGGACGGAGTGGGGAAGGCGGGGGGAATCAGCACTGCCATTAACCTCACCATCGGAATCGGAATGGGTTTGGTCGGCCACGTGGGAGAAATTCGAAACAACATTTTGATCGGCGGGCTCGGAGATCGCCGCTTTGGGGTGTACGAAGATCCGGCGCCGGGCAAAACTCAACATCCCGATGCGCTCGAAAATAACCTGTTTTGGGTGGTGAACTCCGGTACTGGAACCGGCGCGCTATATCGTTTTTACGACAGCGCCTTGGCGGTACCGGAAAAGCTCTTCACTCAAATCGTCGACGTGAACAATAACCTGGCACCGCTGATCCTCACTCCGGTGACCATAGGATCAAACCTCAATCAGGACCCCAAGGTCGACGCGACGTTCCATCTTTTGACCGGCTCGCCGGCGGTGGACATGGCGACTCCAACCGACGCGCCGACCACTGACATGGATGCAGAAAGCCGTCCGATGGGAGCCGGTTTCGATATTGGCCCGGATGAGACACAATAGGCGGCTATTTCCGGCTCACGCACCCGCTGCCGCTTGAAGTGCGCCGCGGATGAGAGCCGCGACCTGAGCTGGATCCGATTCGTCGAATTGACCCAGTAGCTCAGCCGCATCGACCAGGCGCACCTGAGTCAATGTGCAGAGCTCGTCGAGCGCCCCCGATCCCGCCGCATCGAGCCGTATCACCACCGCGCTCCCGGGAACGCTGAGCGCCCAAAGCGGCGCGTAAGCGTCGTCGAGCGGGAGCCCGAAAACATCGAGATCTGCGCTGTCGGTAAGGCGTAAGGTCGCGAGCAAGCGGGGCACCGGAGCAACCGATGTTTGCGCCGGTAAAGTCGTATCGCCGATCCGGCCGAGCGACCTCGAAAGAATGGGGAAGTGCTCATGCGAAGCGGCGAGAACCACGCGCGGGCGCCCTCTGAAGCCTTGCGCGCTGAGCCGTTCGGCGACGGCGCCGAGCACCGTCATCTCTTCTGAGCCACCGAGCTCAACCCTTAGAGCCCCTCGCTCGACGCGCCGCACGCTTCCCACTTCGAGCATTTGCTGGAGCGCCGCCAAAATATCCAGGTCCGAAAACGGGAGCTCATCCACGAGCTCGTCGAGCGTCCGCGGCGCGCTGAGCGACTCGAGGATTCGGCGCTGCACTTCGGGGCCCTGGGCCGTGAGCGCCGCCACCGTGAGCAGGGCATCTTTTTCGCCTATTTGCTCCCGCCGCCGACGCACCTCGTCGATTCGGCGCATCCCTTCCATGAGGAGGACGCTGGTCGGCACCGAGACGCGTCTGAGCGGGTTCGGTGCTTTTTCGACGAACGCGAAGCTGCCTTCGTTCAATGCCAGCATTCGATAGAGCGCTTTCTCTCCTTCCAGACCTCGATAAACGGCATCCACGAGCTCGCCGTCGGTGAGCCACACCTCACCCGGGCCGGCTCCGGCGACAATGCTGAGCACCCCGGTGCGTCGATTCATGCTGAGCAGTTGCAGCAGGTCCGCCAAGCTCACCTGGCCGAGATCGCCGCGAAAATCTGGCGGTACCGCAGCAGCGGCGAAGCGGCTGGGTAGAGCGTACAAGCGGCGCGCGATGACTTCGGCGTCGCCGCGCGGAAGGTCGGTCGCGCGAAGCTCCCCGAGCTCGGACACCAAAACGAAACGCGGAACCGCCACGAGCCCCTTACCCTGCGAGAGACCCGCTGCAAAATCGTCCGACAGCGCCAGCGCATCCGAGATCAAGATGGCTTCCGGCTCTTCGCGACGCGCCTGCTCCAGGGCTCCCTCCAGGCCGTCTGCGAGAAGCACGGTGAGCCCACGAGACCGCAGTTTTGAGGCGAGGTCGCCCAGTGCGTCAACATCCGGATCCACCAAAAGAACCGAGCGGGACATCAGTCGAGAAACCTTGCTCCAACAACGCCACCCAGCCGTTCCAAAAGGAAGTCAGCAAAAAGCGGATCCGCCGCATGGACCGCCAGCACGCGGCCACCGTTTTCGCGACCGATGAGCGCGTACGCTCCGTGTTGGCCAACCGCGCTGATGAGCTCGAGGTCCCTGCATTGCGAGAACCCGCTAGTATCCACAGCGTCGAAGCGCACATCCTGACGCTCGCGCTCGAGAGCCGCGCGCACCGCGCTCGCCACGCCAAGACTTCCCCGTTCTGTGGCAACGATTCGAGTTTCGCCGGCACGCGCAAGCTCGCTCACGGCGGAGCTCACCAGCACGAAAAGTTCCATGGGAAGCACTTCGATCCTGCGCGGCCACTCGCAGCCAGAACCGGCACGGGCTGGCTCGGCACTTAAAGTCCAGAATAGTGCGTCCAGCAAATCACCCAGAGCGACGCGTTCGAGCTCACAGCGCCAAGCTCGCGATCGGTGCCAAGCGTCGGCGCGGTGGTGTGCCACCCGCAAAAGCTGTGACAGGTTCGAGCCATCGTGCGGGAAAGTGGCAACGCCGATGAGAAGCTCCGGAGTTTTCGATCCGGGGTGGCTTTCGGAGCCTCGAAGCCCCGAAAGCACCTTTCGACGGCAGGTATGCGCACCGAGTCCGCCCGTTTCCGGCATCAGTAAATAGAATTCGCGCTCGTCGACTCGCGCCAATATGTCGGTGTCGCGCACGCTGGCCAGCGTGCGCTCCACAAGCTCCACTGCGGACTCTCGCCCGCGCACCGCCCTTTCGGCACTCGGGCCCGCCGCTTCACCGCCGAGGCTGATGGTGGCTAGCGCAAAACGGCGGCCGTAGCGACGCGCCTTGTCGATTTCCCGCCCCGCGATATCGACGAAATACGCGAAGGTGTAGGCGCTCGACCCGGGGTCCTTCATCGCGCTTCGGTGCGACTCCCGCTCTTCGAGCAGGGCAAGAACCGCGGCCGACTGGGTGGCTAGAATCTCCAGCATCGGCTGCGCGTCGGCCCATCGGGGCTCGGCCGGCGGCCGGGTCAAGAGCACGAGGCCGCTCCGGTGTCCGGGCAACACCATCGGAAAGACTTCGAGCGCGTGCTTTGCGGCGTGTTGAACCAGCTCGAGCTCCTCGCAAAAACTCGGGGCCTCTGGAAAATCTCCGTGCACCGCGACGCGCATCAACTGCCGACTGCGCTCACCGGCAGGCAAGTATACGAGCCCCGACTCGGCGTCCGCCGCCCGCAGCATCACGGAAAGTATCCGCGCCGTCGCTTCGCGGCGGCTTTCCGCCTGGGTGACTTGAGACAGCTCGGAAGTGAGCTCCGCGGTGAGCTCCGCTGCGCGCCGCGCAAGCCCAGCTCGGCTTTCGAGCTCGCTGCGCAACGCCGCCTCCGCTCGACGCGAGCGCACTTGTGCGAGTGCCGTCAGGAATTCATCGCCGCTGACCGGCAATGTCAGCACCCCCACCGCGCCGAGCGACACGGCTTGCACCGCGAGCTCGAGCTGGTCGGGTGTGGTGAGCACATAGACGACCGCATTGGGCGCGAGGGCCCTCGCATGGTGCACCACGGCGAGCCCCGCGTTTTTGCCCATCGCGACATCGATGAAGAGCACATCCGGCACCTCCGAAGCGAGTTGCACCAGCCCCTCGGCGAGGTCAGTGGCCACGCTCAAACGGTCGACGCCGCCGTCCAAGCTACGGGTCATGAGTCGCACCGTCGGGCCATCGGCGCTGATCGCCAAGACCTGGAGGCTCGCGTCCGCCGCTGCTTGGGTGCTCTGGCTCACAAGTCGGGAACCTCTGCCAAAAACACCAAGCTCGCAGGGCCTCGAAGGGCAATCTGCTCGCCGTTATCCGAGGTGGAAAGCTCGAGCGTGCCGCCGGGAAGGTGCACCTTCGCGGTTTGCCCTCGCGCCAGTTTGCCAGTGCGGACTGCGGCGGCCACGGTTGCGGCCGCCCCGGACCCGCAGGCAAGAGTCCTTCCCACGCCGCGTTCCCAGACCACGAGCTTGAGCTCGCTCGGGCTGACCAGGGTGGCGAACTCGACGTTGCTTCCCCCTTCGATGCTCGCGCTGACCTCCGCCGCAAGCCGGTCGATGGTCGCCGGCTCTGGAATTTCGCTAAAAACGATCGCGTGGGGATTGCCGATGCTCATCCGCAGGAATTTCCAGGGCCGCCCATCGAATTGGACCTGTTGTTCGCCGAGCCAGCTGGCCGTTCCCATATTGACGCGCACTTGGGCTCTATCTCCTTGTCGTTCCACCTCACACCCGCGCAGACCCGCATCCGTGTCCACCAAATAGCTAACCTGGGTCGCTCCGTCGCTCCGAGCGAGATGGAGCGCCGCACATCTTAGCCCGTTTCCGCACATTTCCGGCCGGCTTCCGTCCGCGTTGAGCACGATCATGCGGGCGCGTCGAGAATCGTCGGGCGCCCGAGCAATCAAAAGCACCCCGTCTGCGCCGACCCCAAAGTGCCGATCGCACAAGCGTCGAACCAGCTCGGGAGAAACTTCTTCAGCCGAGTTCTCTGCCAGCAAAAAGTCGTTGCCGGTGGCCTGATACTTGAAAAAACGGTGGAGCACGCGCTCGGAGATTTTCCCCGGTTTTGCCGGTTGCGGCAAGGGCGGCATGACAACGCGCACCGGGGCCCCGCTTTGCTATCGTAGGGGGGTGCACCGTCCAGTCTTGTTGAGCGGATTCATGGGCGCGGGCAAAACCACCGTCGGACGCGCGCTCGGAGCCCTCTCTCGGCATCCGTTCGTGGACTTGGATGATCTCGTGGAGCAACGAGCCGGTCGAAGCATCCCCGAGATCTTCAGAGAGGGCGGAGAAAGTGAATTTCGTGGCCTCGAGCGTCAAGAGCTTGAAACGCTTCTGAATGATTGGCCTCGCCAGTTCGAAAAAGCCCCCATCTTGGCGCTGGGCGGAGGCGCCTTGCTGAACCGCGCGGCGCGCCTATCGGCGCTTGGGGCCGCGACCGTTGTCACGCTCAGCGCTTCCGCCCAGACCCTCGCCCGGCGAGCAGCCGGCGCCGGCCGGCCACTGCTCGGCGGACCCGACCCGGAGCGGCGAGTTGCCGAGCTACTCGAACAGCGCCGCTTGGCATACGCGGAAGCCCACGCGTGTGCGGACACCGATGCCCTCGACGTCCAGGGAGCTGCGCGCCGCATCTACGAACTTTGGACTCGAGACCTCATCGCGGTGGCGGCGGGTGAACGCTCGTACACGGTGGAAATCGGAGCCGGAATACTGGCAAAACGGCTTCCCGAGCTGGTCGAAGGGAGCACTCGCGTGCTGCTGGTCACCGATCGAGTGGTGGGGCCCCTGCACAGTCAAAAGGTGCTGACCGCCCTCGAGGATCCACCGGTTTTTCTGGAGCTCGAGCCGGGCGAACGTCACAAGAACCTGGCGGGTTTGGAGCGGATTTACCACTGTGCCTTCGAGCACCATCTGGACCGAAAAGCCGCGGTAATTGCCCTGGGAGGCGGCGTCGTCACCGACGTCGCGGGTTTTTTTGCTGCGAGCTGGATGCGCGGGCTCGCCTGGATCGGGCTTCCCACGACGTTGCTCGCTATGGTGGACGCCGCGGTGGGCGGAAAAACCGCCGTGGATTTTCGGAGCGCCAAGAATGCCATCGGTGCATTTTGGCAGCCGAAAGCGGTGCTCTGCGACGTCGTGCTCCTTCGGACGGAGCCGGCGCGAGGTTACGTGGGCGCGCTGGCCGAAGTGGTGAAAAGCGCCCTCATCGGCGACGCGAGCCTGCTCGATCTCCTGGAGAAGAACCTCGACGGAGTCCGTCAGCGGGATCCAGTATTGGTGAGGGAAATGGTCCGTCGCTGTATTCAGGTGAAGGCCACCATCGTCGGGCTCGACGAGCGAGAAGGCGGCGTGCGATCTCACCTCAATCTCGGACACACCCTGGGCCACGCCTTGGAGTCAGAAGGCGGCTATGCGCGTCTCTCCCACGGTGAGGCAGTGAGCCTGGGACTGGTCGTTGCGCTCAACGTCGGTGAAAAGCTCGCGATCACGAAGCCCGAGCTCCGCCGGCGGGTAGTTGCATTACTCGGAGCGCTCGGGCTGCCGACGAACCTTGCGGAGCAACCGATCGAGCGGGCTGCCGCTCTGGTGGGACACGACAAAAAGCGTGCCGGGTCACGGGTAGGCTTTGTCCTGGTCCGGGAGGCGGGATCCCCGCTGACCCACCCGCTGGAGCTCGATGAGCTCCGTCGGCTCGTGAGCGAGCCTCCCGTTTAGCTGCACGGCAGTCCCCTCATTTTCAGGGTTTTTTTGGAGCGCTCCAAGGCACCGCTAAATAACGGATCATCTGTTCAGTGCCGGTCGCTTTCCGGCGTTTGCCTTAATATTGGCGCCCGCGGCGGTGGCTCAGTAGACTTGTTTCCGTGCCTGCCGAGTTGGGTTGGGATTTGATACGTCGTCGAGCCACAACGTTCGCTCGAAGGACTCTTGCGCTTGCGGCGCTCGCGGGCCTTGGCACGTGCGTAGCGCCCGGATGCGCGGATAACCGGAGCGCGCTGTTCGTGCGCGCTGTTTTGAGAAGCAAACCCCCCGAATGCGTGGTCAAGGCGGACCCCTCTTCTGAAATCCTCTTGACTGGTGTACTCGACCGGCATTTCCGCACTACGTACGTGGCCGCGTTGCTGGTCGGTAACCAGCTGGTACAGCGCGGTTCCAAAAACCAGCTTCGCACCGAGACCTCGCGAGTGAGCATCAAGGGGGCCATCGTGAACGCCGACGGCTTCGAGTTCACGGTCAACGGCACGGGGTTCGTGGACCCGGGCTCCGGAAACGAACCGGGCTACGGGCTCGCCGCCGCCACGCTGGTGCCCCCGAACGTGGGCGCTCCCGGTGGCGCGCCGGTGCTGGTCAAAGTGCGCGTGTTCGGGGAAACGCTGGGAGGGGAGGAAATTGAGTCTTCCGAGCTGACATTCCCAGTCTCGGTTTGCGATGGCTGCTTGGTACGCTACCCCATCGAAGCGGATAACCCGGCAAATCCCGGATATGACTGCACGTCCACCGAAGGCAATCCCGAGGAGCCGTGTTACTTTGGACAGGACGATCCGATCGATTGTCGACTGTGCGGCGGAGATCCGATTTGCCTGGCTCCCTGATCGCTCGAGTCCCCCTTACCGGACCCCTCACGAGTCAGTAGTCATATAGTAGGTATCGGGTCACGGTTCCGGCGGCAATTCGGGGAACTCCACCAGGGAGTCCTCCGGCACCGAACTCCCCTCCTGATCGTCGAGCGCTGCATCGATGCGAGCCAGCATGGCGCTGAGCACCTCTCGCGATTGCTCCCGCTCCTGGAGCCTTCGCGATCGCTCTTGCTCGAGCTCGTGCGCTAACGAAATCGCCGCGAGCAACAGTCCTTGAGTCCTGATGGGCCGCCCTGGACCGGTGAGCTCTCGAAGCCGCGCGTCGACCAAATCGGCCAAACGTCGCAGGTGCTCCTCATCCTCCGATGACAACACGCGATACGTTTGACCGCCAACGTGAAGCTCGACCGCCGCGCTGCTCATGGGCCACCCAAGATACCACTCGAACGACTGGAGCGAAATCTTCACACCAAAGCCACGGAACAATCCCACCCACGCGAGCGTCTTCGGGGCCAGCTCCGACTCCGCCGGGACCCAACACGTTCTCCACAGCCACACCACACCTTCACTGGAGCCCAGCCTCGGGGGACGGACTTTGCAAAGTCCTTTGGGGGGTGCCCAGCACCTACGGCATGGTGTTCTCTCCCCGGTGCTAGTGTGCTGA
>DASXTY010000077.1:0-1553 GCA_036505155.1 Polyangiaceae bacterium
CTGGTTATGCCGTGGACTTCGAGCCGCGGGGCGCGTGAACGAAGCCAGGTCAACCGCCGAGCTTGCGACTTTGCTCGACGGCTCTGCGGAGATGAAGGCGGCCGTTGACGGGAGCGAAAGCGCTTGAATTTGCCCGATCACGCGCCGGCGAGGGCCGCGAGAAAGGTAAAGATGCGGTCGCTCTGGCCCGGTAAACCTTCGTGCGCAAAATCCGGGAAGATCACGTGTTGCTTGCGGCTCTTGATCTTGTTGTAAGCCGCAAATTGCGTGGACGGTGGGCACACCGTATCCATCAGGCCGATCCCCATCAGCACTTCGGCTTGGATGCGCGACGCCAAGTGCTGCACGTCGATGTAGCCTAGCTTGGTGAACAACTCCCGGTGCCGCTCGTGCGTGGGATCGTGATTGCGGAAAAAAGCTTTGAGCTCCGCGTATGCGCGTTCCGCCAAATCGAGGTCCCAGACGCGTTCGTAGTCGCATAGGAACGGATACACCGGCGCCGCGCGTCGAATGCGCGGCTCGAGAGCTGCGCACGCGAGCGTCAGTCCACCGCCCTGCGAGCCTCCGGTAGCACCGACACGCGTCGCGTCCACTTCGTCCATGGCCATCACGATCGCCGCGAGCTCGGCGGTATCCAGGAAGATGTGCCGAAATAGCAGATGGTCGGGTTCATCCAGCAGCCCCCGAATGATGTGCCCGTTGAGCGTCGTGCCTTTGACTCCGCCGGTGTCTTCGCTCAGGCCTCCCTGTCCGCGGCAATCCAGCGACGCAACGCTGAAGCCGAGTGCCACCCAACCGAGCTTGCTGCTCCAATCGCCGCTGCTGCCCGAATAGCCGTGGAACTCCAGGATCGCGGGGTACGGCTTTTCCGCGTGCCGGGGCCGCAAAAACTTGGCGTGCACGCGCGCGCCCCGCACGCCGGTGAAATAGAGGTGAAAGCACTCGGCACACGATATTTGAAAATCCGCGGGCACGAGCTCCACTTTCGGCTCGACGCTCTTCATCTCGGCGAGCGCACGCTCCCAATATGGTGCGTGATCCGGCGGACACGGATTCGTTCCGGCGTATGTCTTGAGTTGCTCGAGCGGCAGGTCGAAAAGAGCCATGGTGATCTCCCTGCGGGCCGCTTTTATACCGACTATGCGCTGCGGTCTCGGAAATATTTCCCGAGCACGCTCGTGAAATTGAAGGCGTCGAGCGCGCGGTGCAGCAAGGAGTGGTTCTCGAAAATGATCGCCTGGGTTCGCTCCCAGCCCTGAGCTGCAGATTGGCTGTCGCCGCGCGCGCGGGCTTCGAAGGCACGGGCGAGCTCGGCGAAGATTTGTGCGTGGAGCTCGAGGAGCTCCCAGGACTTGGCCCGGGGGGACGCGGCCGCGCTGCGATTGCGCGCGATCACCGTCGAAAATGCGTCGATGGCGCGGGCTGCCTCGCCGAAGCTCTGAGCCGCTTCCGGGCTAACCTTGGTTTTTTCTCCCAAAACATAGGGGTAGTCGAAAAGCTCCGTGAGCCGATGGAGATATTCCAGAACCAATGAGCCGTCCGGGCCATAGGCG
>DASXTY010000078.1:0-2874 GCA_036505155.1 Polyangiaceae bacterium
GGAGCGTCCACCAGCACAGGCGGCGCGAACGCGGTTGGAGGAGCAGGCGGCGGCACCGCGGGCAACGGCGGCGTCGACAATAAGGGCGGCGGGGCCGGCGCCGGGGGTGCGGTCGGCGGGGGCGGAGCCGTAGGGTTGGGCGGGTTGGGTGGAACGAGTGGTACTGGGGGCATGCTTTCGAGCGGTGGCACTGGCGGCACTGCCATCATGTGCATCGGGACGCACCCCCTGGTGAACGGTACGACCCGATATTGTGATGCGGGGGACACGTATTGTGCCGCGTTGGATAAGTGTTTTCCAGACGCCGTCGCGCAGTATTGCTGCGGGTGAGTCACTTCAAGCCGCTCGCGACACTGGTCACTGGATACAGCGCTTCTGGACGGATTCAGGTCTTTTGGAGGTATTGCTCATGAAATCCTTAGGTAGATGTTGCGTGCTGGCGTTGCTCTTGCCTCTTTCGGGTTGCGGGTCGAGTGAAAGCAGTCCCGTTTATGCGACCGGCGGCGCAGCGGGCACCGCTGCGGGCGGTGCCGGGACGGGGGCGGCGACCGCAGTCGGCGGCGCTCAGACGGGCGGCGGTCAGACGGGCGGCGGCGCCGGCGGTGCAACCGCAGCGGGAGGCGCTCAATCGGGCGGCGGCGCCGGTGGTACAACTGCAGCCGGAGGCGCACAGGCGAGCGGCGGCACAGGCGGCGGCGGCGGCGCGATCACCTGCAGTGGTACCCACCCCATCGTCAACGGCATGTCCCGAACCTGTAACGCGGGCGATACCTATTGCCCCGCTCCGGTGGACAGCTGCTTTTCCGACGCCACCGCGTCGTATTGCTGCTCAGTGGCGCAAGACCCGGTGGCGACCATCAACCACCCCTCGAGCGGTACGCGCTTCGTGTCCGCTGGAGCGTTCCTTTTCTCCGGCACCGGGACCGACCCCCAAGATGGCACGCTCACCGGCGGCTCGCTGGTGTGGACCAGCAGCATTTCCGGTCAGATCGGGACCGGAACCTCTTTCAACTACTTGCCCAGCGTGGGTACGCACATCATCACGCTGACCGCCACTGACAGCAACGCAAACACAGGGACCGATTCCATTACACTCGACATGCAACCCTAGCCTGCCGGGAAGCTGCTTCTCTGGACAGGCCAAAAAGTAAGCCGGTGTCCGAGCTTCGCGCATCAAAATCATCGATTCGTGGGCAGGCGGCGCCCGAGAAGGTCATCCGCCTGCCGCTGCCCGATGACGACGCAGCGCTGGTGGACGCTTTGCGCGCCGGTCGACCGGACGCGCGTGCGGCGCTGTTCGACCGCAATGCGCCGCACGTGCGGCGCGTGCTGTTGCGCGTGCTCGGCGCAGACTCGGAAATTTCGGATCTTTTGCACGAACTTTTTTTGGAAGCTCTCGAACGGATTCATCAGCTGAAGAACAAGGCCGCTCTCAAGCAGTGGCTCACGGGTATGGCAGTGTACAAGGCGAGATCGCTGATTCGAAAACGGGCCCGACGGCGCCTGGTTCGACTACTGGCTCCCGAAGAGCTCGAGCAGCAGGCTTTGGCGGAAAATGCGGCCGACCCCGAAGCTCAGGAAGCAGTGCGCGCGCTCTATCGGGTGCTGGATGGCATGCCCGTCGATGAGCGCATCGGTTTCGCCTTGCGCTTCGTGGACGGGATGGATCTCGGTGAAATCGCTGGTGCTTGCCGGGTTTCTCGGGCGACGGTGATTCGCAGGTTGGCACGCGCTCAGCAACACTTTCTCGAGGGGGCGGGTCGGGAGCCGGCGCTCGGTCCTTGGCTAGAAGGAGGCAATCGGTGGAACACCTGAAACCGATGGAAGAGCTCGGGCGATTGGCTGCGCGCGAACAAGACCGGGGGGCAGACCAGGTGGCCGATCTGGTGCAAGCGCGCCAGAGATTTTTGTCCCACGAACCGGGTCTCCGTCACCTGCCGCGCTGGCTGGTCGGTCTTTCGTTGGCGGCGGCGGCTGCAGTCCTGTTGTTCGGGCTCACCATGTTGCACTCTCGTTCCAGGCCTTTAGCTTTCGAGGTCGGTGAGCACCACGCTCTGGGGAAGGTGGACGCATGGCTCGCGGCGCCAGGGGACAAGCCGCTTCTGCTGCGTTTCTCCGACACCAGCAAGATCGCGCTAAAGCCGGGCACCAAGGCGCGGGTCACAGCCTTGGCTGCCGCCGGTGCGGAAGTGCTCTTGGAAAGCGGTGGAGCGAGCGTCTTCGTCGCACACCGACCCAAGACAAGTTACAAGCTCAAACTGGGACCGTTTTTGGTTCGGGTAACCGGAACCCGATTCGATGTGGATTGGAGCCCGGCGGAGGAAGAGCTCATCCTGAGCATGCGGGAAGGGCAAGTGACGGTTTCCGGATGTGTATTCGGAGAGGGTCGCCCGGTGGACGCAGGCGAAAGAGTGCGCGCCTGGTGCAAGCAGCGGCGGGTGGAAATCACGGCTTTAGAATCGGCGCAACCCGCGTCGTCCGGCGCCCCGCTGCTCGGCGCAGCGCGCGCGGAGCCCGCCGAGCACGGTGCCTCGGCGCTTCGGGACTCGCCACCCCTGCCGAGTGGTTCTCCACTGAGCCTGAGTTTCCCGAATTCGCTAGGGTCGGAGCAGGGCTCGGGCCGGGTTGGCGATGTGGTTCAGGAACGCTGGCAAGATCTGGCGCGCCGGGGTCAATACGAAAAGGCTTTCAGCTCGGCTCAAACGTCGGGACTCGAAGCGCAAATGGGGACGGCGAGCGCGGCGGATTTAATGGCGTTGGGCGATGCCGCCCGCTACACCGGGCGCCTGGATCAGGCGGAGCTCGCCTACCGCACGCTGCGGAGTCGCTTCCCGAGCGATCCGTTGGCTTCGGTCGCAGCTTTCACCCTGGGGC
>DASXTY010000079.1:0-1741 GCA_036505155.1 Polyangiaceae bacterium
CGGGGTCGTACCGCATCTCGCCCCAGGTGCACGCACCGCTCATGTATTCGGAGGCGAAGCCGTCCATGGCCATGGCTTCGGGAGACACCCAATCGGCGCCGCTCTGATAAGTCCGCTGGTTCAAGGTGCCCATCCCTCCCGTTTGTCCCACGCAATGTTGCAGCGGCAAGCTCCGCTCGACGTCGCGCACGTATTGCATCAGGTGGTCCTGCCAGTCGTGGGAATCTTTGCCAGCTTCGTTGCAGATCTCGAAGAGCACGTTATCGTATTCATTCACCTCCTCAATCACGCGCCGGACGTAGCGCTCTTGCAACTCCAGCACTTTGGGGTCATCCAGCGTTACCCAACCGCGTAGAGTGCCGTCGCAGGCCGAGCTGGTGATGTCGACCCCGTTGACGTTATTTGCTCCGGCAAAGCAAAACATGTCGGGGCGCACCCGGTTGGACAAGATGGCGTCCCAGCCCTCGAAAAGCATGACGCTCACATAAATTCGCTTGGCCCGGGCTTTGGCCACGCGCTCGCGGAGCCGCGCGAAATATGCAGCATCCAATTGTTCGAGATTGAAACGCGGCTTGCCATCCACCGCCTCTCCCGGCCCTGTGCGCTGCCAGGGGAACTGTCCCACCCAATCCTTGTCCTTCCATGCGGTGAGTAGGTGCAAGGCCCATAGTCGGATGAAGTTCTGGTTCGTCCGTTCGAGCTCCTCGAGGTACCGGTCGTATTCGAATGCGGCAGGCGGGTCGCTCGGGCCCATATCCACCAAATTGTTCCAGGTATGAAAGCCGGTCACGTACAGGGCGCGCCCGGTGCGATCGGCAAAATACCGCGGATTTTCCGGGTGAACGCGCAGGGGTCCCATGGTCTCCGTCTCCAGTCAGGGGGCAGCAGCCATCTCACTTCGGATCCGCCAACGGATCCAGCTTTTTTGGTTGCGTGCGCGCGGTGGAAGGCGGACGGTGGAGGACGGCGCGCGTCGCTGGAGAGCCAGCTGCGGCCGGCGAGGAGCTCGTGCTGGGATTTGTGACCGCTGAGCTCGCGGTGACGGTGGTGGAGGCCCCGTGGTCCGCTGAAGCGGGAACCGGCCACGTCGGATTTGGCGCTGGAGCCAGACGAGAAGCAGCCGCGGTAATCGGAGCGGCGGAATTACTGACCGAGGGGGTCTTGCGCATGGCCAAAGCCGCGGCTACCGCCACAGCAAAAACCGCCAGGGCTGCGATACCGATGGCCGCCCGAATGTCGATGCGGCGTTTCGATCGCATCGTGTCCGCGCCAGAGATCCCTTCGACCACGCGCATCAACGGCATCGGCTGCGTCATGTCCGATGCGCTGGGCATGGTATCCGCCAAAGCCGCTCTCGGACTGGAGGGCAACAGGGGATGCGGTACGTCGAGCGCGTGCGCGAGCGCCTCCACTTGCGCCGCGACACTCGGCCAGCGCTGCTCGGGATCTCGGTCGCAAGAACGGAGAAACCATCGATCAAATTCCGCCCCCAGCGGGCTTCCGCAGGCCGACGGCGCCACGATCGGCCCAGTCAAGATCTCGACCAGCAAGAGCGATACGCTTCTGGCGCTCCAATAATCGCGCCCGACCAGCAGCCGGTACGCGATGAGCCCGATGGACCACATGTCGGTACCGGGTCCCACTCGTTCACTCGAGCCCTCTGCTTGCTCGGGAGCCATGTAAAGGGGCGTCCCCAGCAGAGTGCCCGATAACGTAGGGTTCCCCTGTTCGTCGGCTCGGA
>DASXTY010000080.1:0-6539 GCA_036505155.1 Polyangiaceae bacterium
GCGTGCTATATGGAGGGAGCGTGTCGCCCGACAATGCCGCCGGGCTCTTGGCGTGCCCGGACGTGGACGGCGCGCTCGTTGGGGGCGCTTCGCTCGAAAGCGCTACCTTCGTTCCCATCCTTCGCGCCGCGGCGCACGCGGCCCGAGCCTAATCAACTGAGAACATGGCCGAGATCATCGAAACCCCGCTCACCGTCATCCACATCGTGGCATGCGCCTTTCTGATCTTGGTGATTCTCGTGCAGCCCGGAAAGAGCGGCGGAGTGGGCGCGTTCACCGGCGCTGCGGCGACGCAGGTCTTCGGCGGGGGCGGCGCCGGCAACATTTTGACCAAAATCACCTGGGTCACCGGCACCATCTTTTTTCTGAGCAGCATAACCCTGGCATACCTGTCGTCTTCGTCGGATGAGGCGCTGCAGCACCGAGCGCGTAGCGCCAAGACGCAACAGCAAGCTCCGGCGCCCGCCCGGCCCGCCGTTCCGGGTAAACCCGCGAAGTAACGCGGCGCGAGGCGCATTGGCTCGAGGCGCCTCAAGCCGCGGTGCATGGGCAGTCGACGCGGCGATCGTCATTCTTGCCAAGCTCGCGGCGTCTGCGGTTGTCCTCGCGACCGCTTTTCGCGCTTTGAGCGACGACGACTATTCTCGCGTGGTCATCGCCGAGCGATTTGCGCAAGCACCCGCCTGGGATCCCAGTGGTACCAGCTGGCTGCCTTTGCCGTTCTGGGTCAACGGCGGCGTCATGATGGTCTTCGGACGCTCCATCGAAGTGGCTCGAGCTTTGGCCATCGTGCTCGCGACGCTATCGGCACTGCTCGTGATGGTGGCGGCACGCTGGCTGGGCGCCTCACGGGCCGGCGCTCTCTTGGGAGCTCTGCTCAGTTGCGCTCTGCCCTACGCGGCGCGTCTGGGGGTGGCGACGGTGCCTGACGGCGCCGTGGCCGCGCTGATTTTGCTCGGGAGTGCATCACTGGGAAGCGGCGCTGTACGGGAACGCGCTTTCGGTGCTTTGGCGCTCGGTGCCGCGGCCGCATCGCGCTACGAAGCATGGCCGGTGCTCGCCGTATTCAGCGCCGTGACCGCGTGGGACGCCATTGGAGCGCGCTCAGGCCGACTCGCTGCTGTTGCGATCGCTCCTATGGGCGTTGCACTGGCGTGGACGCTGCATGGGCTGGTTACGCACGGCGATGCGTTCTTTTTCGTCGGCAGAGTGACCGCGTACAAGAACGCGCTCGGCGTGCCCGTGCTGCCGCTGTGGCAGCGCCTGGTCGCTTATCCCCTGGGCCTTATTCGGTTCGAGCCCGAGTTATCCGTGCTATTCGCCGTATCGTGTTGGGTAACCTGGCGCGCTCGCCAAAAGGAAGCGCTCACGAGTTACCGGCGTCTTGGCATTGCTCTTACGGCGCTGCTCGCTTTCTTGATTGTCGGCGAGATGCGCGGTGGCGCTCCGACCCATCACGCCGAACGCACTTTGCTTTCGGTGTGGCTGGCCGGGTGCGTCTTCGCCGGTGATAGCTTGAGCCGGGGCGCGCTCGCCTGGGTGGCTAGTCAGCGCTCGCGAAAAGGCCCGCTCGCGGGAGTTGCCGGATTGTTTGCCGCACTGCTGGCAGTGACTCTCTTGGTTCGGCCGGCGATATCGCGCATCGAGCCCGCCGCATCACGAGAGCACGAAGTCGACATTGGCTCTGCCGCGCGACGTCTCCTTGCCCCCACCGACACGCTGCTCGTCGATACGCCCGACTACGGCTTTTACGCCGTCATTGCCGCTTTCGGGCGACCTGAAAATGCTCGTCCCATCGATGACCATGACCCGCGCCATCCCCGCGTCCCCGACCCTTTCCAGTCGCCCGAGGATTTGGGTCGAAAACTAGCAGATTGGCTGGTCACCCCTCGCGATCACATTGCCGCTATCACCGAGTTCGGCCAGGTTCGCGCGCAAAACCCACGCTTCGTATTGCTTCGACTGCGCCCATGATTTCGCCGCCAAGGCATCCGGCGCTTCCATATGTTGGCAATTTCACCATCTGGACTCGCGCCCGATACCATGCCGTTCGGTGATCACCCGCCTGACTCGCGGCGCCGTCGAGCTCATCGTCGCCCTGTTTGCGCTGCTCGGCTTCTTGTTCGTGCCGCTCGGCAAGCGAACGGCGTTCGAGCACACCAAAGCCATTTTCACGACCGATGCGGCCCAACGCGCAGGGCGCGAGCTTCAAGAAGCTACGATCAAGGTGCGGAACAAGCTCGTCGAGGGCCTGGCGACTTCGCCGAAACCCAATGGCCCATTGCCACAGCCGCCTCCGCTGCCGTCCTCGCCCCGTCATTCGCCCAAGTCGTCCCACTCGCAAGGCTCCACAAAAGGTGGGACGCCACCCGCTCGTATCGCCTGGAAAGCCGGTCCCCCGGACGCGAGCCTCTGAGCCCGGTCAGAAACTTCTGAGCTCTCGCACCGCCTTCACCACCCGATCGGCGACGTAGTCCACTTCCTCCTCCGTATTCGACCGGCCCAGACCGAACCGGATGGAAGCGGACGCGAGCTCCTCGTTCTGCCCGATCGCTCTGAGCACGTAGCTCGGTTCGGGGCTTGCGCTGCTGCAGGCCGATCCGCTCGAAACCGCCACCGTCTTCAGCATCCCCATCAAAGCGTTGGCCTGCACTCCGCGGAACGACAAGTTCAAGTTCCCCGGAACGCGGCGCTCTCGGTGACCATTGAGCATCACTTCATCTAGAGAACCGAAAATCCGCTCGTATAGCCGATCCCGAAGCTCGCCTAACCGCGGATTTTCTTCCGGGCCGAGCTCTTGCAAAAGCGCGCATGCCTTCCCGAACCCCACGATCGCCGGCACGTTCAGAGTCCCCGAGCGTAGCCCCCGCTCGTGCCCGCCACCATCGATTTGCGGCACCAACCGCACCCGCGGCAGCTTGCCCCGAACATAAAGCGCCCCAATTCCCTTTGGGCCGTAGATCTTGTGCGCGCTGAGCGACGCCAGATCCACGCGCATGGCGGCGACGTCGAACGCGGTGCGCCCGACTCCCTGTACGGCGTCGCAGTGCAACAAGACGCCCCGCTCCGAGGTGATTCGGCCGATCTCCCGGATGGGCTGAATGGTCCCGATTTCGTTATTCGCGAGCATCACCGAAACCAAAGCTGTTTCCTCGGTGATGGCGTTTTCGATTTCGCTCGGGTCAACGATCCCATCGCTGCCAACCGGCACCTGACTCACCCGGAACCCGCGCCGTTCGAGCTCGCTACAGGTATCCAGCACCGCGCGGTGCTCAATGGCCGTCGTCACGATGTGACGCCCCCGCGACTGGCCGGCGCAATACTCTGCCACTCCCTTGATGGCGAGGTTGTCGCTCTCCGTCGCCCCGGAAGTAAACACAACCTCGGACGCCTCGCGCGCCCCGAGGAATTTCGCTACCAATTCGCGCGCCTGACTTACCGCCGACTCCGCCACCCATCCAAAGGAGTGCGACCGGCTGGCGGCGTTGCCGAAATTTTCCGAAAAAAATGGCAACATCGCTTCGAGGACGCGCGGATCAACCGGTGTCGTCGAGTGATGATCCATGTAGATCGGCAATTTCATGGGCTCTGGGCGGTCAAGATGACCCAGTCCAAAGCTAGCGCTCCATTGCGCGAACCCAAAACCGGCCGGATTCGCTGAACCGCAACCGGATCCGAGGGCCCGCTTGACAGCTCCCCGCTTGGGGCTAGGTTACGCGCCTGTTTTGCCGCGCGGTGGAGCAGCCTGGTAGCTCGTCGGGCTCATAACCCGAAGGTCGTAGGTTCAAATCCTACCCGCGCAACTACGATTGTCGTACGCCGTTTCCCTCGGCAAAAGAGCCAGAGGCAGGAGGACGGCGTCGACGTTGTAGCGCTGCTCCTGGGGTTCCGGCCTCATCCGGATGGATCCGTCTTGGAGTAAGGCTCTCAGGGCCGCCCGGGCGTTTCCAACCCGCACCTCGGGAGGGTCCGGATCATCAAATTCCTGATCGAGCTCGTTCAGGTAAGACAGGCCCGCGATGTACTTGGTCAACTCCGCCACTTCCTTGGCGGACGGGATGTGGACCGGGGTTTTGCTACTGAGCTCGGGCCGCTTTGGCCTCAGCAATCGCTTGACGGTCCCGTTTGCACTGGGTCTTCAGATCCGAGATGAGTGATTCCAGGGTCTCGTCGCGGTCATCCCCTTCCGACCAGCGGAGATAGAGTTTTCTGAGCTTCCCTTCGTTGGCGGCGAGACGAGCTTCAATTGAAGCGCGCTCCCTTTTCAAGATTGTCAGTTTTTCATTCTGCTCGGCGGCCTGAACGCGCAAGTATTCAGTGACTTTCTTGCTGATCAGGGCTTTCGTTGAAGGGCTCGACAGTTTTTCGGCCAAGGCCGAGATGATGCCCTCCCGGAGCGGGCCCTCGCGGACGGAAAGACCATTTTTGCAAGTGCCTCGCTTCGTGTTTGCAGAGCAGCGGTAGCGAGGGACAGCCCCGCCGGCTATTTGCATCAGTGCACCGCACTCGGCGCAATGAATCAGACCGGAAAGCAAGTAGAAGCTCTTGCGGTCGGATATTTCGCGGCGCTTGTACCGATCCATATGCTCACTTGGGCTCGATGATGGCGAGTTCGGGGTGTTCAAAACGCAGAACGTCCCCATCGTCATTCCTGCGGGCTACCCTCTTACGGGTCATGGGATGCCGCTCAAACTTCAGCACTCCGTAGAACCACTCACTCACGCATCTGGGATTTCGGAGCATCTCAGGAATGCACGAGTGCATCCAACCAGCTCCGGCTCGTCGTCGGCTCCGGGGCGGCTCGATTCCCTAAGTGTTCAGAATCGATGCAATAGCCGCGTAGCCGTGGCCCTGCGAGTACATCTCAAAGATCCGCAAGAGCATGGCAACCCACGACGATGGGTATGTTAGAGCCTCTTCTACACGTCTGTCCTTCGCGTGGTGCCCCATGGGAAGCGTCGGTCTATGAGTGCCCAGATCTACTGATCGAATCTGCTTACGCGGAGTGCAGCTCCAGGATCAACCGAAGCCAATCCCGGAGCCTCCCCGCCGGACTATATTGTCAGAAGGCGCATTTTTACGAGCTACACTCCGAGCACACCAATGGTGTTGTTGCTCCGGAGCGTGGCGGGTAGCCTTCCCCTTGTCCAGGGCTTGTAAGTCAGGACAAGGTTCCGGCGTGAAAACTCCGGGGCCCGATGGAGCCGGATCACTCGCGAGAGTGGCCGGCTTCTGTCGTTTTCGAGGGTCTATTTCTTCTTCTTCCCTCCAGTTGGGCGCGAGTACATCGCCTTTCTGCCCTCCATAGCCTTCTCAATCTGCCCGTTTTTCGCGGCAGCGTGGAGGGCCGCATAAACATTGACCGGCTTAACACCCGGCCTGTTCTTCTCGACAACAGCCAGAACTTCCCCGGCTCCCAGGGGCACCAACGAATTGAGCACAGCCGTGGTCGCGAGATGGGCGACGCTGCCGGGGTTCGTTTTGCGCCCCGTTCTGGTCTGGGATTGCAGCTTGGGGCGCCGCGATTGTCGAACCGGCCCCCCTCCTCCACCCCTTACATTCTTTGAATTATGGTCATTGTTGGACCCCCTAGATTCATTGATCGAATCCCGCAGTGCGGCCAGCAATTCGAGCTGATTTTCCGCAGAAAGCGGCGCCAGTTCCTGCTGAATTTTACCGAGCAGGCGAAGCATGAGTTGGACCTGGGTGGGCGAATCGGTCATTGGCTAATGGGGATCATTAGCGCATGATTTGTATTACGTCAAGTCGCGGCGCTTTCGCATTAGCTAATGGCAGAGTGTCCGTCGTTTTTGAGGCGTTAGTTCACATTGGGTGGCAATAATTGCCCCGAACGCCCGACAAGGAAGCAGGTTTTGGGATTTCAGTGAGGCTAAGGAGAGGCTGAAAGAACCGGGCGAAGCTGTTGTCCGGTACATTCACGTGCCATCGTCAATAGGATCGTCTGTTTTTGGCTCGGGGTCGTGGGTGGCGCGGCTGCAAAAGCTTCCATTTGCAGCGCTGCCGTTCTAGAAATTCTTTGTGCTGCTGCTGAGTAATCGCTCCTATCCGAAGCAGGCCAAGGGCTACCAATAGGATAGGCCAGAAGGTATCCCAATCAAACGGGGTGTGCCGTCGCTCGGTCATCTGATTCTTACCCGAAAAGCCCCTGGACCTTGGTGGGCGCGGGGGCTGTCGGGTCTCGGGCATCCGAAGTAGCGGAGCCTGCAGGATGCTGGTACTATCGGTCGGTTCCGGAATGAAGAAGGAACGTATCATCGAGGAGATCAAGCGAACCGCCTCTGAGAATGGTGGGGGCCCGCTTGGACAGCGAACCTTCACCGCGGCCACCGGAATCACAGCCGCCAGTTGGCTGGGTAGATACTGGCGCAACTGGAGCGACGCCCTTGTTGAAGCCGGGTTCGAACCGAATCGGCCGCTTGAGGCCCATACCGATGAATTATTGATCCAGTCGATGGCGAAGCTGACCCGCCAGTTGCGCAGGTTTCCGACTGTCGCTGATATGCGTCTTGAAAGGCGGA
>DASXTY010000081.1:0-1561 GCA_036505155.1 Polyangiaceae bacterium
CCCCTCGTCCCTACCGCCACCGCTTAAGGATGCAAAATAAGTCGTCCCTCCAGTTAGGCAAGGCCCGGCGCGCCGCTCGGTTGTTGCGCCGCGCTCCATGCTACATACTCTGACAGGCTTATGACTCTTCGCTCAAGCGCCGGCATCCTTGTGTGCACCCTTGGTTTGCTTTTTGGATGCGGCGCCTCCTCGGAGCAATCACAGAACACGGGGGGCCGCTTTAGCAGCGGAGCGGTTACGAGCTACGGCGGCGGGGTAACTGGGGGCGTTGCAGGAATGGGACTCGGTGGGACGGGCGGCGGCGGATTCGGTGGAGCTCAGGGCGGCGCCGGTGCTCAGGCTGGCACCGGTGCTCAGGGCGGTACGAGTGCGGTTGACGGGGGGAGCTCGGGAGCGCAAAACGCGGGCGGTTCGGGCGGTGGTAGCGGCGGAATATCGAGTGGAGCCGCGGGGAGCGCATCCTGCGGGGGTTGCCCGGTGAGCAAACTCTGTCACTGCGGTGGCCCCGCGAGCGCGCTCTGCGAGTGCGGAAGAACCTGCACCAGCAACGCGCAATGCACGGACCCGGGACAACCCGCGTGCTGCGGGGGAATCTGCACCAGCTTCTGCGGGTGTTACTGCGAGTAGGCCGGGCCCTGCGGCGCGGCCCACGCCGCACCAGTGCGCCGAGCTACGTCACATGCTCGAAGCGGCGATCGATGAGCTACCGGAAAACTTCCCACTGGTCTTCTTGCTGCGCGCCGTCGAAGAAATGGGTGTCGCCGAAACCGCCGAGGCTCTTGAGGTTCCTGAAGAAACGGTGAAGACGCGCTTACACTGCGCGCGAGCCTTGCTTCGTAGGTCCCTCGACCATCACACCCAAGCCGCGACGCCGACCGTGTTTTCCTTCCATCTGTCGCGCTGCGATCGGGTGGTGTCCGCGGTTCTCGCGCGCATCGCCACCAAGTTGTAAGCCATTTCTTCAGGGCCACCAGGGGTGTGGCCTGAAAAAGTCGGAGCTATTTTAGTCCCGCGGAAGGTTTCCGGGTCCCTCCAGCGCTTGCTCGGCGCTCTCCCATGCCTGCATGAGCGCGGCAATTCGGACGCGGAGCTGGTCTCGCTCTTCCATCAAGCGCTTGGCGTCGTCGCTTGGGCCGCGCGCAAAAAGCTCTGGGTTGCACAAGCGCTGGTCGAGTTTTTCCATGTGGGCTTCGGCGAGCGCGAGGTCGCGCGTCACATTGTCGCGTTGCCTTTCGAGCTCCGCGCAGGATAGAGCCTTCGGCTTTTGGGAGAGAACGCTCCGCTCTTTGAGCTCAGCTTTATTTTTCACGCGTTTGACGGCGAGGCTTGCGACCTCGGCATCCAGGTGGTCGTCACCCAAGCGCTCCAGGTACTCCGCGTAAGTTCCTCGAAAATCCTGCAGCCCGTCGGGGGTAAGCTCCAAAATTCGGCTGGCGAGCTCGGAGACGAACCACCGGTCGTGTGACACGAAAACCAGTGTGCCAACAAATTCGCGAAGCCCGGAAGTAAGCGCCTCGATGGCCTCCAAATCAAGATGGTTGGTCGGCTCATCCAATAAGAG